>JACCVS010000422.1 GCA_013698055.1 Acidobacteriota bacterium | reverse complement strand
TTCGATGATCCGCTTTACGTTGATTTCTATGACCCTGACCATTCCGTTGATGAGCATCGCTATATTATCATCGGTGAGTCTCAACAGGGACGGCTATTAATCGTCTCTTACACGGAGCGAGATGATGTAGTTCGGCTGATTAGTGCCAGAGAAGTAACTGGAAGTGAGCGAGAAACATATGAAGAAGGTTGAAACAGATATGAACGATGAGCTTCGCCCGGAGTATGATTTGCGAAGTCTGCGCGTCAGAAAGCTAGGTCGAGGGCGGAAGAGTTTTGGTGGAGTAATTCGCTTAGAGCCTGACGTAGCGGAAGTGTTTCCAGACGCAGAGGCGGTGAATGAAGCCTTACGTTTTCTGATAAGAGTTACCAAAGAGAATCAACCTATCTCTAACCTCAAAGGTGATGCCTAACATATCATTCAACCCAGCGCCTCAATAGCATCGCTTTCATCCCTGTATCCTGCGAATCAGCATGTTCTCGTAGATGCGAGCGACCGTTTGGTAAGCGTGGCGTCTAAAGTTTGAAGTGATGCTATGGAATTCAGATCGGCAAAACCGGAAGATTATGAAGCCATCCGCCTGTTTCTCGCCGAAGCAGGTTGGCAGCACCGGGTCAGTGATCCCGAGCGATTTCGCGCGATGCTGGAGAAGACGGATCGAGCAATAGTTGCCTGCGAGGACGCGCGTGTAATTGGCTTCGCCAGAGCTTTATGTGACGGCGTATCGAACGGTTATATCTCGATGGTCGCCGTTGCTTCTGATTGGCGTGGACAGGGCATCGGGCGCAAGCTCGTCGAATGTTTGATGGGCGATGACAGCAGCAGCAGCGGCAACATCACCTGGGTCTTGCGCGCTGGCCGTGGCAGCGAAGGATTCTGGGAAAAGGTCGGGTTCAGAGCGTCAGAGGTGGCGATGGAGAGAGTAAGAGAAGTTGAAAATGAAAAATGTAAAATGCAAAAGGTAAGGAGAAGTCAATTTGATTGACAATGGTCTCAACCTCACTTTTGCATTTTACATTTTTGATTTTGCATTCTTTCCGACTTGATTCCTGTGCTTTCGTGATGTAAGACATTACTTACACTTAATGCTCAATTTGAGTTTAGAGGGCGCGTTTGGCTTTCAAGGAACAGGCGCGCCAGTGATACAGCCGATTGGGATGGGAATTTTTGCGCCTTGCGCCGGTTTTGATATTTTGTCAGTATGGGAACAAGCATGTCACAAATACAAAGGACTCGCGCTGAAAAGGAGACCGAAACAGCTGCCGAGCGTTTAACCACGCAGATTGAAAGTGCGCGCTCGGCAGTGGCTGTGCGCTCAACGTCCGACATAGATGAACTCGAAGCGTGCGCCGACCGTCTTGAGCGCGCCGCGCGCGACCTCGCCGTCGCTCTGCGCGAACTGGCGCACGAGCGGCACGCCGCAGCAAACGAATCCGAGTAAGATGGGAAAGAGGAGCTAAAGACCACAGTCCGCTCTTTAGCTCCTTGCGGTCTCTTTATATCATTTCATAGGAGCAACTATGACTTCACTTCGCACACAAAAGATCACTCGGGATAAGGGACACAAGCGAACCAGCTACGAGTTGGATAACTACGGCATCACAGAAGCCGCCAACGTTTACTGGAATCTCAACACGCCAGAGCTTTATGAAGAGATTGCCCGCCGGGAAGAGGGCATCTTTTCGGATCACGGCGCGCTGATTGTAGATACAGGCGAACACACCGGGCGCGCGGCCAAAGACAAGGCCATCGTGCGTGACTCTTCATCTGAAGACAAAGTCTTCTGGGGCGAAGTCAACAAAGAGTTTTCGCAGGAAAAGTTCAATGCTCTTAAAGAACGGATGATGGCTCACTCCAAAGGGCGCGACCTCTTCGTTCAGGATACCTTCGCCGGGGCAGACCCGCGTTATCGCCTGCCGGTGCGAGTTATCACGGAGTACGCCTGGCACTCGCTCTTTGCCCGCACGATGTTCATCAACGGCGAGACAGGTGCTGAAGCAGATCACAAACCCGAATTCACGATTATTAACTTCCCATCGTTTCGCGCCGAACCGGAACGTGACGGGACGCGCTCTCCGACTTTCATCCTGATGGATTTCAGCCAGAGGCTCGTCCTCATCGGCGGCACATCCTATGCGGGCGAAACCAAAAAGAGCGTCTTCACGATTCTCAATTACCTGCTTCCTCAGCGCGGCGTGATGAGTATGCACTGCTCGGCTAATGTCGGAGAGAAAAGCGATGTAGCAATTTTCTTTGGTCTTTCCGGCACAGGCAAGACAACTCTTTCAGCCGACCCGGAACGCCAGCTCATTGGCGATGACGAGCACGGCTGGTCTGACGACGGCGTCTTTAATTTCGAGGGCGGCTGCTATGCCAAAGTCATCAAGCTCTCGCCCGAAGCTGAGCCTGATATCTATCGCACGACGCGCATGTTCGGCACGGTGCTGGAAAACGTCGTCTATGACCCGGAGACTCGCGCCCTCGATCTCGATGATGCTTCGAAGACGGAGAACACGCGCGCGGCTTACCCGCTTGAAAGCATTCCGAACATCGTGCCGGAAGGCCACGCGGGACACCCGCAGAACATCATCATGCTGACGGCTGATGCCTTCGGCGTGCTTCCGCCCGTCTCGCGCCTCAGCCCGGAGCAGGCGATGTATCACTTCCTTTCAGGCTATACGGCGAAGGTCGCGGGCACTGAGAAGGGAGTCACCGAACCGACAGCGACATTCTCGACCTGCTTCGGCGCGCCTTTCATGGTCTTGCATCCGGGCGTATACGCAGACCTCCTGGGCAAAAAGATAGCGGAGCACAAAGCCAACTGCTGGCTCGTCAACACGGGCTGGTCTGGTGGCCCTTACGGTGAAGGCCAGCGCATGAAAATCAAATACACGCGCGCCATGATTCGCGCCATCCT
The DNA here is from genome assembly GCA_013698055.1 of Acidobacteriota bacterium. Taxonomy (GTDB): domain Bacteria; phylum Acidobacteriota; class Blastocatellia; order Pyrinomonadales; family Pyrinomonadaceae; genus QHXM01. The sequence goes on along the minus strand of JACCVS010000422.1, from coordinate 2,813 downwards.
GACAGGCGCGCTTGCAGAGGTTGAAACAAAGGCCGATCCTATCTTCGGCTTGAACATTCCAGCCTCCTGCCCCGACGTTCCGGCGGAAGTTCTCATCCCGCGCAACACCTGGAAGGACAATGAGGCTTACGACGAGAAAGCGCGTGATCTGGCTCGACGCTTCAACGAGAACTTCAGGAAGTATTCGGACGGAGTTTCGGAGGAAGTCCGAAAAGTAGCGCCTGCCACAGAATAAGGTAAAAGAAAAAGCTAGTAAATAGTAAATGGTCAATGGTGAATGGAACCTGCTTTCCTCTATTCACCATTGACCATTTGCTATTTACCAACCTTTGCCTTTCGCCTTGACTAACGGGCGTCTTTCCGCGTAGAAGATTGGCAATGGCTGCGTGAGGTCGCACTCTCAGATACGCAGTTTCATGTGCTGGCTAGTACCCCGACAGACCCAGAACTCGCCGTTAGACGACATTGATTTGTGATTGGAGATATTCAATCGCAGGCCGGACGGATAATCAAACTTTCAGCCCCGTGCCACAACAGGCGCGAGGCGTAGCTGTGTCATCTGAGACGATTGATGGAAGGTGGGCAGGCGGCTCCTGATTGAAGATGAGATTTGACGACTCAACTCAGACCGAATCAACAGCCACTCTCCGAACGATGGCCGACACTGTGCGCCGCATCATGCGCGCGGATACGACAAGCATCGCCAGCTTTTCTCTGGTTGATAAGACTGTGAGATGGAAAGCCATGAGCGGTTTTCGCTCGGGCGTGGATGAAGAGCCGGGTATCATGACACCGCTTAGCGGAAATTTTCTTGAGCGCATCGCGGGCGCAGATGAATTAGTAATTATCAAAGGCATCGGCGTGAGTGATGAGTTTCCGGCGACGGACTTTCCGATGCACAGCCCCGAAGGGGTCCGCGATGTAGCGGTCACGCCGCTCAAGGCACGTGGTGAAACGCTGGGCACGCTCGTCGTCGGCTATCGCGATGAGCATCATTTTAACGTCGAGGAAGAAAAGCTGCTTGAAGGGTTGGCCGAGATGGCAGCGCTGGCACTCGACCACGCGCGGCTCTTTGAAACGGTCGGGGCTGCCAAGAAAATCTGGGAAAAGACTTTCGACGCCATTCCCGATGGCATCATCGTCCACGATCATCAGATGCGGATTATCCGTTGCAACGCTCACGCAGCGGACATGATGGATATGCAGCCAGCGCAGGCCATCGGTTTGACTTGCGCCGATGCTTTCGCGCGATTGTTCGGCGAGCGCGCCGCCGCCTATCACATGAGTGAGAGTCGGGGCACGGCTTCCTCTTTTGAATTGCAGGCCGAGGACGGAAGACGTTATCTGGTCGCGGTCGCGCCCCTTGATGAAGTCGGCAGTCAGCCCGGAAGCGTCATCACCTGGAGCGATGTGACCGAGCTTTCCGACATGCAGGAACAGCTCGCTCGCTCTCGCCGCCTCGCCACAGTCGGCCAGCTCGCCGCAGGCGTCGCTCACGAAATCAATAATCCGCTCGCAACCATCACGACCTGCGCCGAAGCAACGCTTCGCAACATACGTAAGTCGGGCGCTCTCAGCGAGTCCCCAAACGAGGGACGCGACTGGCCTTTTTATCTTGAAGAAATCGTGCGGCAGGCTCTGCGCTGCAAAGAGATTACGCGCGGCCTGCTTGATTTGTCGCGCCAGCGACGGGCAACGCGCGTGGCGTGCGACATTAACGAGATGACGGCGCAATGCGCGCGGCTTGTCGAAGACCGCATCCAGTCTGATGCAATCAATGTCAAAATCAATTTAGACCCGGAGGTCGGGGAAGTTGCGACCGATGCTGGGATGGTGAGGCAGGTACTGGATAATCTAATGGGCAACGCCCTTGATGCTGTTGGTGAAAGCGGGGAGATAACTGTCTCAACGCATCGCGTAAACGAGCGCGTCGCCATCGAGGTCGCGGATACGGGGCACGGCATCTCGCCCGAGATGCTTGTCCGCATCTTCGATCCATTTTTTACGACAAAGGATCAGGGCAAAGGCTCTGGTCTCGGCCTCGCCATCTCGTACACGCTGGGCGAAGCTCTGGGCGGCGCGCTCACGGTCGAATCCAAACAGGGCGCGGGCAGCCGTTTTCGCCTGTGGATTCCTCGTCGCGCGCCGGAGCGAAGGGAGGAATAGAAGGGATGAGGGATGAAAGAAGAGAAAGCAGAAGGCAGAAGGCGGAAGGCAGAAAACATCTCGGTTGTTCTGCCTACTGCTTTCTGCCTTCTCTCTTTTCTTCATCCCTCATCCCTCATCCCTATGATGTCCCTCATCCCTGTTTTTCACGAGGAGAGATAAAGCATGAGCCGCAGGATTCGTGTGCTGGTGGTTGATGACAACAAGATGTTTCGTGATCTTGTCACCGACCAGCTCAACGACTTGAATATGGAAGTGACCTCTGTCGGCAGCGGCGAGGAGGCTTTGCTCTCCTTGCGCGCGACCGACTGCGACGTGGTCTTGCTCGACATCAAGATGACGGGGATTTCCGGCCTCGACGTACTGCGGCAGATCAGGCAGATGGAAGATGCGCCGGAAGTAATCATGCTCACCGCCGACACCTCACTCTCGACCGGCATCGAGGCGATGCGGCTCGGCGCTTACGATTATTTGACGAAGCCCACAACGCTGGACGAAATGGAAGCCGTCATCCGCAAGGCGGACGAGAAGAGCAGGCTCGTGCGCCAGAACGCATCTTTGCGCTCGGTCGTGCGCCAGCCCGTGGCAGTTGAAGATGAAGCACCCGCGATTATTTACCGGAGCGACGAGATGCGCGGAGTCGTCGA
>JACCVS010000417.1 GCA_013698055.1 Acidobacteriota bacterium | reverse complement strand
CGCGCATCGGCGCTTTGATTAAGCGCGAGGTTGACGAATATTATGAGCAGCTCTCTTTCTTCAAAAAAATATTCGTCTCGCGCGGAAAGATACACAGCGAAGTTGACGAGATGGTCAACAATACGCTGCCGCGCCGCGTCGAAGAATTTTTGCAGGGCGAAGCGTTCGAGCAGGAGGCCGAAAGTTTTCTGGACGCGACGATTGACGATGTGCTCGCGCGCCCGATTAACGAGATTATCGGCCAGATTGCTCCCGACAAACTGGCGGAGATTAAAGATCAGATAACGGAACGGGCGCTCACCCTTGCGCGCAGCCCTGAATTGGCGGCAATGGTCTCCGCTTATCTCACGGACGCGCTCGAACGCCTCCGGCCTCACACCCTGCGCGCACTGTTGCAACATCTCAGCCCGGAATCAGCCTCGAGTCTCAAAAGTTTTCTCTCAAGAGGATTGTTTCAGATACTCGCACGAGAAGAGACGGCGCGCACCATCAACAACATTTTGACCGCGCAGGTCGAGCGTCTGCTGATTACGCCCATCGGACGCCTCTCCGAGCAGGTGCCGGAAGCGACAGTTCAAAGAGCCTCTGCCGCACTGACAGAGCGCATCACGAGCGCCGCGCGCGAGCGGCTGCCCTCGGCAATCGCCGAGTTCGACATCGGCAAGATAGTCCGCCAGAAGGTCGCGGGCTATCCTGTCGAAAAATTGGAAGAACTCGTGTTGTCCGTCGCACAGCAGCACTTGAAGACGATAGAAATCTTCGGCGCGGTCATCGGGTTTATGATCGGCATCGCTCAGGCTCTTTATTTCTGGTATTTTTCCGGCAATTAGTGAAATCCTACTCAGATTCTTTGCCTCTTCATGTTTAGCTTTGAGACAGCAGCAGCAGCCGTCACGAATCGAATCTCTTATGAATCTTCTTTCATCTCCTGCCGCCGCATCACGCATAACCTTCGCGCTCACGCTTTGTCTGCTCTTAACGAGTTGCGCTGGCAACACCTCGTCACAGTCTAATGCGAATACGACGCAGCTACCTGCAATTGTCGCCACCGTCAATGACCGCCCGATCTCAACAAAGCTTTATGAGATGTACCTGAAGAACGGGCGCGAGGAATTGGGACTCGATCCCAAGACCGAAGATGGGCGCGTCAAAATTGAGCAACTTCGCGAAGGCATCGTCTCCGAGTTGATTGACCGCACGTTGATCGCTCAGGAGGCTGAGCGGCGCGGCCTTGTTATCGCTCCCGAGAAGATGAAGGAAGCCGAGCAGCGCGCCGTTCAACAGTTTGGCGGCGATGAAAAGTACGACGCTTATCTGGCCGAACATCATTTGACGCGCGACGAATACCGCGAAACCATCAAAAGCGAAATCTACGGCGCGCTTATGCGCGAAGATTTGAGCAAAGGTCTCAACGTCACGGACGAGGAGCTTAAGAAATATTACGAAGCACACAAGGGTGAGCCGCAGTTTCAACGGCCCGAGCAGGTGACGGCTTCCCACATCCTCATTAATGGGCGCGCCAACCTGATTTCGCAGCAACTTCAGCGCGAGAAAAACCTGTCCGGCGAAGCCCTGGCCACAGCCGCCCGCGAAGAGTTGGAGAAGCGGCGTAAATTGGCCGAAGAGTTGCGCGGCAAAGCAGCCGCGGGCGCTGATTTTGCCGCGCTCGCACGCCAGCATTCGGAAGACCCGTCCTCGCGTGAGCAGGGCGGAAGCCTCGGCACGTTCGCGCGCAACTCCCACACTCGCGCTTTCGACGAAGCGGCCTTTGCGCTCAAGCCGGGAATGGTGAGCGCGGTCGTGCAGACGGAATACGGCTTTCATGTCATCAAGCTCGCGACGAAAGATGCGGCACGTACGCAGACTCTCTCCGAGGCAACGCCTGAGATTCGTCGATTGCTATTGGCCGGGCGTGAGGCGACGAAGTTGAGCGAATCGCTCAAAGAGATTCGCCGCAAAGCAAAAATTCGTATCAACGAGCCTTTCCGCTTCGGCGCTCTCAAAAACGAGTTTCCTGCCAACTAATAACCGGTTCTCAACCTATCTTCCTGACGCATTTTTGTCACATTCTGTACAGACACAAAACACATTCATGCGTTAAGGTTCGACTTCAAATCAGGCGGAACAATTAGCGGAGATTCGGGGGCGGCGGGCGCAGGCGTGGAAATCCTCTATCGCAAGAGGCATTATCCGGTCGCGTTTGATTCTCTCTGATCAAGGCGGCATTCAGAAATGGCCGTTTTACCGTGCGAGCGAACTACGAGGAACGGGGACAGTGATAGCTCGCGTGGACGGGTTATTTATGGTGACAAAGGGAGAGCGTGTCCGTTGTTTTCGACGCGCCTCATTGAAGAGATTTGTAAAAAGGTGAAACCTTCCTGAAGAAGATTTCACCTTTTTCGTTTATCCGTGGTGAGTGCTTAAAGGATCAGTT
>JACCVS010000383.1 GCA_013698055.1 Acidobacteriota bacterium | reverse complement strand
TGCGCGGCGCGGGCGCTCTCTTCTTCATGCTGCTTTTCATGCTCGCGCTTCGCCTTGCCGCGCCGCTCGTGTTCGCGCGCGAGGTCGGGCGCGTTCTGTGGCTGGCGGGTGATGATGCTCGCTCAGGACAGCTTGATTCAAACATGGCTGCAAACGCGGACGGAGCAAGTGCTGTCATCTCCATTATCGAGTTGCGCGTGCGCGTCGTGCCTCCGGCTTATTCGGGCATGAGCGTAGAGGAGATTTCAACTGATGCGCCCATCCGCGTGCTCAATGGATCGCAAATTGAAGTTGTGATGCAGGCGAGTGGCGTGGTCGAGGGTGCTTCCTTGAGCTTCAACGGCTCGATTAATCAGATGCGCTCACTCGGGGCAGGAGGTTTCAGCGGAGCTTTCACGGCCAATACGAGCGGGGCGTTTGAAGCGCGCGTCCGAGCGGATGAAGGAACCACACCCGCGCCGATTGTGCGTGCGGTCGAAGTCTACACCGACGCAACGCCGGAAGCGCGCGTCATTGAGCCTGCGAGCGACCAGCTATTGCGCTCCGTGCCGAACGCGCCAATCGGCGTGCGCTGGACGGCGCGCGATGATCTGGGGTTGGCCGGTGTCGCATTGAAGTATATCAAGAGTCGCGGTGAGGGCGACGCGGCGAAGTTCAGCAATGGAGAAGTCGGCATCGGCCAAATCTCGCGCGCAAGCGGGCATGAATGGCAGGGCGCGGCGTCGCTCGATTTGCAGCGCCTGGACATGCAACCCGGCGACACGCTCGTCTTCTGGATCGAAGCGCGCGACCGCAACGCTTCTGCGAACAACACCGGGCGCTCGGCGAGCCTCGCCATTGCGATTGCCGGACAGGAACTGGCGAAGCTCAATTTGTCTGACCTGATGCCGAATGAGATTGGCCGCTTTCTCCTCAGCCAGCGCGCGATCATCATGCACACCGAAAAGCTGCACAGCGAGCGAGCGCGTCTCGCGAAAGCGGAGTTAAGCAAACGCGCCAACGACATTGCCGCCGAGCAGCGCGAGTTCAAAAATTCCTTCAACGAGTACATCCATGTGGAAGGCGAAGGGAGCGATGAGGGAACAGGCGGTGCTGGAGCGTCGAGCATCGAGGAGCAGGTGCAAGCGGCGGAGGACGAGCGAACTGCGCCTCACTTTCACGGCATCCCGGAGCCGCCCGCAGCCGCGCCCACGTCTGTTAAGGAAATGACCTACGCGATTCGCGCCATGTGGGACGCGGAGGACGCGCTCGCGAATGCTGATACGACGGAGGCGCTCAAATTTGAACGCGAGGCGCTCGTGCGCCTCAAGCGCGCGCAGAGCGCGACGCGTTATGTGCCGCCGATTGTCGCGCAGAGCAAGCCCGTTGATCTCAAGCGTCGTTATGCAGGCGAGCTTGATGAAATCAAAACGCGGCTGGAAAAGCTGGCGCGTCGTCCGCAATCGCCCGCGTCCATTTCCGTGCGTGCTGCGCTCGCAGACGTTTATGCGGCGCTTGATGATTTGCAGGGGACGCTCAATGTTCCTGTGACCGTTCGCGCGAGCGCCATTGGGCGAGCGCGCGAAAGATCGCGGCTGGCGGCAGACCGTCTCGTCAAAGCCTCAAATGGAGATCATGCGGCGACGATTGCGGAGGCAGCCGGGCAGTTGCGTGTGGTCGAGATGGAGCTGTCGCGCACGAAGGTGGGCGGTAGCAGTGATGAATATTCGACGCGCATCAGCAAGCATCTCGCTTTGCTGACGCAAGCGGCCTCGAATCTCTTCGCCATCGTTGAGAGCAGCACGCGCGCTACAAGCAACGATGCCAACTCGCTTCTGCCAACAGATGACGCGCGAGCCGCAGAGTATTTCCGCCGCCTGGCCGGAGGAAGATAGCGATGAAGGTAGAAAGCAGAAGGCAGAAAGCGGAAGGCGGAAGGCGGAAGGCAGAAGGCAGTAAGCAGAACTCGTTAAGGGTTTCTGCCTACTGCCTACTGCCTACTGCCTTCTATTTCTTCCCCCGTCTCCCTGTCTCTGTATCTCCTTTGGGGCGTGCCCTGCTGGTTGCCGCATTGTTCGTCTCCGCTTATGTATTGGTGCGCTACTGGCGAAGCCTCGACGGTCGTTCAAGCGTAATTCGTTATCCATTAGTGGCGTCGCGGGCGCTCACGCTTGTGCTGGTATCGTGCGCGCTGGCAGGTGTGAGCGTGGAGTATCAAAGCACAACCGGCGCTCGTGTGCTACTGCGGTCAATGAGCAGCGTTGAAGATGGCACAGAGCGTGGAACGAACGGCGCGCATAGTCAGGATCAAGCCAGGCGGGAAGCATTTGCCGCATTGCAGGGGAAAGGTTTTGAGATTGTTGAGGTGGATGATGAAAGCATCGCTCAAATGGCACGGACGGACGGTTCTTTTGTGGCGGGAGTGATGCTGACGGATGGCGCGATGAGCGCGACCGATGCGCGGCGTGAAGTCGAACGAACTAATCGGGCTGCGGGCGGTGCGCCCGTTTTCGTAGTCGCGAATTATCCGTCAGGCGAGGAGCCGGGCGTGACGCTTGAGAGTATAACGGTGCCGGGACATGCGGCGCGCGGCGTGCCAATCGCGGTGCGCTGCACGATTCATGCGCGCGGGATGCGTGGACGCGCGTCGCTCGTGACCATTTCCGATGACGCGAAGGTGCAGGCTTCCGCCAGCGTCGCGTGGATGAGCGATGATGAGCGGCAGTCCGTGACGCTCTCCGTTGTGCCGAAGGTGGCGGGTTGGCTCGATTACATGGCGAAAGTCGAGGCTGCGAATAATGAAGTCGCGGCGCATCTCGCGCGTCCGTTCACAATTTATGTTGATGAGCGAAAATTGCGCGTCCTCTTCTTCGAGAGTCAGCCGACGTGGGAAGCGAAGTTCATCCGGCGCGCGTTGGAGCAGTCGGGGTTGTTCGAGGTTGACTATTTTGCTCAGGTCAGCCGCGCTGCTACGGTCGGTGTTTCTGAAGAAGCCGTCGTGCAGAATGATGAAGAGTCGAGTGCTGAGAAGCAGCCAACAAGTCCGATAAAGAAAAAGAGCGAGGCGAGAAGCACGCCTGAAGCGAAGCTACGCGCGGCGCTGCAAAGCGCGGCAAAGCTTAATGCCTACGATTGCGTGATCGTCGGTGCGACGGAAAACACTTTGCTGTCGTCGGCGGAGAGCGCGCGCCTGCGCGAGTGGGTTGAACGGCGCGGCGGTGGTCTCGTCGTGCTCGGTGGCAACAGCTTCAACGGCTCAATCGTCGCGCCCGGCGGAAAGCTCTATCCGCTTCTGCCATCTGAAATCGTAGCACAGCAGCTTGCCGCAGCGGGGCAGGATGTGTCGCGCGGTCGCCCGTTGGAAGTGGAGAAGTTAGGCGCAGGCATGTCGCTTACGCCAACCGAAGCGGGAGCAAGCGGCGCGCTCGCTGGCTACCTCAGCGCAGGCGAAGGAGGGACGATGAAGGCAGAGACGCTCGCGGGGCAGGGCTTGCGTCTGGGTGGGCTTCGTCCGGGCGCGATTGTGTTGGCTGTTGCCGGGCAGGCGAACGCAAGCGGCACGAGCGAGACGGGCGCGGCGTTGATCGCGGCGATGCGTTACGGCGGGGGGCGCACGCTTCTTTTCGCTCCGGCTGATTCGTGGCGCATCCGCACGAGCGCGAGCGGCAATGAAGACAGCGCGGGTGGGGCTTTCAACTCTTTGTGGCAGGGGATAGCGCTTTGGACGGCGGCGGGCGCGCGCCCAGAAGTTGAGATAGTTTTGAGCGACGAGTCGCCCGCCGAAGGAAGCGTGTTGACGGCGGAGTTCCGCGTCCGCGATGCTTCGTTCGCGCCTGTGAAGATCGAGAAGCTGAGCGCGCGTTTACAGCCGTTGACGGAAGATGCGGGTGAAGATTCTCTTTCCGTAGCGCAGCCGCGCGAGATAAGTTTCTCGCCGGATGCGGCGGACAGTAATGTGTGGCGCGCACGCTTTCCATTACCTGCTCGCGGGCGGTTTGTTTTAGAGATCGAGTACACGGCGGGCGGCAAGAGCGGAAACTTAGAAAAACATTTCGCGGTTGTCGCGGCGTCGCCACGAGAGATGGGCGCGGCGCTCGACACACTCAGCCGCGTTTCGCGCGAAAGCGGTGGTGGAATGTTAGCTGCTACCGACATCAATGCCCTCGGCCAGCGTCTCACCGCAATTTCATCAAGCACGCGGAGCGTCCGCCGCACGTGGGAGTTGCGAACATGGTGGCCACTCGCTTTTCTTGTTCCATTACTACTCTCAGCCGAATGGCTCGCCCGCCGCTGGTGGAAAGTGGATTAAAAGCAGAATTCAGGAGCCAGAATTCAGAATGAAAGGCTGAAACCCTCTTCTGTTTTTATTCTGACTTCTGGATTCTGACTCCTGGATTCTGCTTTCCGTCCCGGCATCGCAAAGCGCGATTTGTGCGTCTAAGCTTGACTATGCGAACACAGGGCAGGGTTATCATCATTTGTTCAGTCATCGTCTTTTCTTTATTACTCGTCGTTTCATGTGGGAATAAGCGCGCGGGTCAGACACGTATGATCCCGGCGACGACTATGCCGGTGGCGCGAACGCTGCCACCGCTGCCTGCGCGCCCGCTTTCGTCTAAATTGAAGGCGATGCGTTCGCGAGCCATGAGCAAGGCGTCCACGTTGCGCGAGCTGCAATTCAAGGACGAGGTCGGGATGAGCGAGCTTTCCGGGTGGGAGTATGGCACGCGCGCCAGCGAGATGGCGCACGTGCTGGGCGGCGAAGACCTTCGCGCGCTCGGTCTACTGGCTGCGGCGGGCGGCGTGCTGCCGGAAGGTACCGACCCGGCGTCGCTCGCGGCGAGTTTCATGGCGATCTCGGCGGGCGCGACTTATTCGCCGCTCGACAAGCAGGTGTTGGTCGTGGACAAGTTTAATGACGACTCGCTCCTGACGCATGAGTTCACGCACGCCTTGCAGGATCAGCATTTCGATTTGATGAAACTGCTCATCGTGCGCCCTTACAATTTTGATAGAGCCGAAAGCCTCTTTGCCATTATCGAAGGCGACGCGATGAACGTGCAGCGACGCTCCGAGCAGGGCGACGCCTACGGACGCCGTTCGCTTGATGACATCATGAAGCAGGAGAAGGATCGGTTCGCGGATTATCGCAAAGAAGCCGGTGCGTTCTTTCCGCCGCTGCTGACCGAAACATTTATCTTTCGCTATCGTGAGGGTACACGGTTTGTTGAGGCGGTGCGCCGCAGTCGTGGAGAGCGCGGCGTGGATGCGCTTTTCCAGCGCCCACCCGTCTCAACCGAACAGATTCTTCATCCTGAGAAGTATGAAGCAGGCGAACTGCCGCGCGAAGTTCAATTGGATGAAGATGTTTTCATTGAGAGCGGCTGGAAAAATGTAACCTCGACGCCGCTCGGCGAGATTGGCGTGCGCGGTTTGTTGATGGCTGGTGTGACGGAAAAGGATGCGACGCGCGCCGCTGCGGGCTGGGGCGGCGACCGTGCTTACTTGTTTGAAAGAACAGGAGGCACTCCGCTTTTCGTCTGGAAAACTGTTTGGGATAGGCCAGTTGACGCGGAAGAATTTTTCAATGCTTACAACTCGCTCCAACGCGGGCGCAGGGGTGTGCAGGCCGGAGAGAGTTCGACGGTTAATGATGTCGCACAAACAGTCTGGCGCGAATCCGGGCGCACCACGATTGTCAGGCGCGCGGGCGATAGCGTCGTCATCGTTCGTGGCGCAGAAGCGGATGCCAATGTCGCGTTAGGGTTGGCTCAGCGGTAGCTTGATACCAATAAAAAGGCAGAAGGCGATGATGAAGAGCACGCTCTTCATC
>JACCVS010000316.1 GCA_013698055.1 Acidobacteriota bacterium | reverse complement strand
TTTAGATTTGCGATTGATAGCTGTCAGTTATCAGCGATCAGCTTTTATTTTTGCTGACGGCTCTTAATCCAAAATCGCAAATCACTTGGGAGAGCAATTATGCCTAAACTGAAAACACATAAAGGCGCAGCCAAGCGGTTTCGCTTTACTGCCACGGGAAAGATCAAGCGCGGCCATTCTCATGCGCGCCATATTCTGACCAAGAAGACCAACAAGCGTAAGCGTCAGCTCGACATTGATGGCCTCGTCTCCGAAGGAGATCAGAAGCGAGTCGAAGCGATGCTGCCGTATGGAAGGAATTAATGGATGAGGGATGAGGAATGAAGAAAAGACAATAGCTTTGATTTCATCATTCCGCCCTTCGTGAGATTGGAGGAAACGAATAATGCCAAGAGCAAAACGTGGAAATAAGCGTCTTGAGAGACGCAAGAAGATTCTTAAATTAGCCAAAGGGTATCGCGGCACGAAGTCCAAGCTGTATCGCTCGGCCAAAGAGAGTGTCGAGCGCGCTCTGAACTTCGCTTACACTGGCCGCAAGCTCAAGAAGCGTGACTTTCGCAGTTTGTGGATCGTCCGCATCGGAGCAGCCGCGCGTCTGAACGGATTGAACTATTCGCAGTTCATGCACGGGCTGAAGGTCGCGGGCATTGAGCTTGACAGAAAAGTTCTCGCAGACATCGCAGCCAACGAACCCGATGGGTTTGCGACCTTGGCCGGACAGGTTAAGAGTGCGTTGGAGAATGAACAGCAACAGCGCGTTGCGGCGTAAAACTTGGTGAAGGATTCGACTGATGCCGGAAGGCGTAGAGCAAGAAGACCCGAAACAACAGGCTGAAACTGCACGCAAGGCGTTCGAGCAAGAGTTCGAGCGCTTTGCGCGCTTTCGTCCTGATTCGGAATCAGATGGGCAGGCAAGCAGCGGCGACGTGGTTTCAGTAGAGACGAAATTGAATGCCGCAGAAGCTACCTTGCGCGAGTTGGGCGAAGTGCGCTTACGCCACACGGGCAAAAAGAGCGCGCTCGCATCTGTCAAAAAACTGATCGGGCGCGTCGCATCTGAAGACCGCGCCACCTTCGGTCAGCTAGTTCAACAGATTGAAGTCGAGATCGTCAGCCGGATTAACGAAGTAGAAGCGTCTTTGAAGTCTTCAATCGCTGACCTGCGAACAGAGACCGGACGTATTGATGTAACTTTACCCGGTCGTCGCCCGCGTCAGGGTCATCTGCATCCGATTACAATAATGCGGCAGAAGATCGAAGACATCTTCGTCTCGTTAGGGTATGCGATTGAAGACGACCGCGAGATTGAGACGGACTTTTACAATTTCACCGCGCTCAACATCCCCGAGAATCATCCGGCGCGCGACCCGCTCGATACGTTTTACACGACGGAAGGTTTTGCGCTCCGCTCACAGACCTCAACCGTGCAGATTCATGCGATGCAGCGCCGCCAAGCGCCTCTCAGGATGATCGCGCCGGGGCGCGTATTCAGGCGCGACACGCCGGACGCGACGCACAACCCGATGTTCTATCAGGTCGAAGGATTGTGCGTTGATCGCAACATCACGATGGCGCACTTGAAGGGGACGCTGACCGAGTTTGTGCATCGGCTGGTCGGCCCTGAGACGCGCACGCGCTTTCGTCCCTCTTACTTTCCGTTCACAGAGCCGAGCGCCGAAGTAGATTATAGTTGCTTCAAGTGCAACGGGGCGGGTTGCCGCATCTGCAAACAATCCGGCTGGATCGAGCTTGGCGGCTCCGGCATGGTTCACCCCAACGTGCTGCGCGTCGTTGGTATTGACCCGGAAGAATACTCAGGCTTCGCCTTCGGCTTCGGCATAGACCGCATGTCGGCGCTGATGTACAAGCTCGACGACATCCGCCTGCTGTTTGAGAACGACGTGCGATTTCTTGAACAATTCAATTAGAGCTATCAGCTTTCAGTCTTTGCTTTGATCTGACTCCTGATAGCTGACTACTGATGAACATTAGTTACAACTGGCTTCGTGAATTAACTGGGACGACGCTTGAGCCGCGCGAGTTGGCGGAGCTTTTGACGCGCCTCGGGTTGGCGGTTGAAGTTGTGCATGAGGCCGGGGACGATTTCGTTTTGGAGATTGATCTCACGTCGAATCGCCCGGATTGCCTGTCTCATTTGGGTGTGGCGCGTGAGATTGCTGCGGCGACCGGCGCTCGAATGTCGCTACCCGAAGCACAGCCGCGAGGTGTTGGAGGGCAGACGGAATCTTACACGTCAATCGAGTTACGCGACGCGGATTTGTGCCCGCGCTTTACTGCGCGAGTTGTGCGCGGGGTGACGATCAAGCCGTCGCCGGAGTGGCTGGTCAAGCGTCTTGAAGCTATCGGCCAAAGACCCATCAACAACGTCGCGGACATCACAAACTATGTGCTTCATGAGCATGGGCAGCCGCTTCATGCCTACGATCTGGCAAAGCTGGCGGAGAATCGAATCGTCG
>JACCVS010000172.1 GCA_013698055.1 Acidobacteriota bacterium | reverse complement strand
CGTCGAAACACGCCCGCCAATCACCTTTCACATAAAGCGTAATCGGCGGGTCGGCGATTTCGCGGAGCAAGTAAGGATAACTTCCTTCATCAAGATTCAAAACGTCGCCGCCGATTTCCCGTACCTTTGTAAATTCTTCGGCGGCTTGCTCGTGAAATTCCCGTTTAAGAATGCTTTCAACGCTTTCGGCTTTTATTCTTAATTGTTCGAGTTCGCCGCGCGTGGCGTGAAAAACCTTTTCTGCCGAACCGAACCGTTCGAGCAGTTTCGTCGCGGCGCGCGGTCCGATTTGCGGCGTCATATTAAGAGAAATCCACTCTTTCATCCCTTATCCCTCATATCTCATCCCTCAAAATTGGCGGAGGCGTGTGGGAATCGAACCCACCCGAGCCTGCTCTCACAGTCTCGCAGACGGTTTTGAAGACCGCGCCGTTCACCAGAACAGATGCGCCTCCGCATGAGGCAAAACGAATAAGACCCTACGCGCGACCGCACGCGCCTGTCAAGAAACTTGTTTCAGCCGAAATCTTCTGCATGGGCTTGTAAGAATGAAACAGAAGAAGGAACGCTTTGAAAGCTAAGCAGCAGATTTGATCTTATGATCTCTTCGCCTGCCGGAGATATCTATCAACTGGCTAGATGTTCGAGACGCCGACGGGCTTTGACAATCTGCCGGTCTATATTTTCCGCCATCGCGGCAAGAGCGTCACGCCCGCTTTCCGAGTCACCATCAATTTTGAGCTTGAGGCGATAGAGACCGTCCTGCCTGATGCGTTTGATACCGAACTCGGCTGTATTCAACTCTCCTTTGAGTTTCAAGAGCCGACCAGTTAAATCCTCTTCTACATCATCTCCGCCCTGCGACGCGCAGAAGAACTGCAACTGCTCATCGCCAAGCAGCGTGCTGAGACTCTCAACATCTCCTTCCTGGTAGGCGCGGCTCGCTTCCGCCATGACCGTGTGGCGGCGCTGCGCCTCTCGCTCGTCCGTAGCGTGATCTGGATGAAAAAGCCTTGCGACCGACCAGAATAATTTACGCAAGGCCGTCTTGCCTGACGCAATTGCCAGCGGCTGCGCTTCATCAAAAGCAGCATTCTCATCTGCGTCACTCTCGGCTTCCATCTCAAGATCGAAGAGACGCGCTTCCGCATCTTTGATGGCGCGCTCGACTTCGCCGAGTTCGATCAGGCGGCTGCCAACAACCTGAGCGTACTGTTCCCTGAAGGTGCGTAACTCTTGCTGCAAGGCGACAAGCTCCGCGCGGCGCTCGGTCAGGAACACTTCAAGCTCAGAGATCTGAACTTCTAAATCTGGAGGAGCGTTTTGCGCTGCGGTTTCGTGAAGACTCAGGCTTTGCATAAGAATTCTCAGGCCAGGACAGTGTAGCAGCAAGCCTCCAAAAAGTCCCAAACTCATGGATTGACGCCAGAAACTCGATTGCTCTCTTCCCCGCTTGACGACTCTGGTTTAGCCCGTTAATATAATTCGAACGGACGTTCGAACGGCCAAATGCAAACAGACTTATCTGAATTATAAATCGGCGATTGTTCGTTCACGAGATTTTCGACCAAGCTTAACGGAGTCAGCCTTTTACAATGGTTAATTTTGAAACTTCGCCGGAAGCATACCGGCACTGGAAACTGGATATTGAGGGTCAGGTCGCCACGCTTTCGATGGATGTGCAGGAAGACGTGACGCTGAATGAAGGCTATAAACTTAAGCTCAACTCCTACGATCTGGGCGTTGACATCGAGTTGGCGGACGCCGTCCAGCGCCTGCGCTTTGAACACCCGGAAGTCCGTGTTGTCGTCATTAGCAGCCTCAAGCCTCGAATCTTTTGCGCCGGGGCTAACATTTACATGCTGGGCACATCAAGCCACGCCTTCAAAGTCAACTTCTGCAAGTTTACCAACGAGACGCGCTGCGCCATCGAAGATGCAACCGCCAATTCGGGACAAAAGTATGTGGCGGCGCTCAACGGCACGGCGTCGGGCGGCGGCTACGAACTCGCCATTGCGTGCGAGGAAATCTATCTGGTGGACGACGGCAACTCGGCCATCTCTCTCCCGGAAGTTCCCTTGCTCGGCGTGCTTCCCGGCACGGGCGGACTAACGCGCCTTGTTGATAAGCGCAAGGTGCGACGCGACCGCGCGGACGTTTTCTCGACGCTCGCCGAGGGACTCAAGGGCAAGCGCGCTAAAGAATGGGGCTTGATTGACGAGTATTTCCCGACCAGCAAATTTCAGGAATCAGTGACAGCCCGCGTGCAAGATATCGTCGAGGGCAACGGGCGGAAGAAAGCGGAGCGCGGTATCAAGCTCAATCCTCTTCAAGTCGAAGTGACGACTGATGGCCGTGAGTACAAATACGTTAGCGTGAAATTGAACCGCGAGAAGCGTTACGCAGATTTAACTGTGCGCGCGCCAGACGCCAACACGCCAACCGCCATTGAAGAGATAGAAAAACTCGGCGACACTTACTGGCCGCTTCAGGCTTATCGCGAGTTGGATGATGCGCTGCTCCACCTTCGAGTCAACCAACTGGAAATCGGGCTGGTCTGCGTGCGTACGGAAGGAAGCATTGAGAGCGTGCTCGCCGTTGATAAGACTTTAGAAGCCAACAAAGATCACTGGCTCGTGCGCGAGGTTACTTTGCACATGGCCCGCGTGTTGCGCCGCCTAGACCTGACGGCGAAAAGTTTCTTCGCGATGATCGAGCCGGGCAGTTGCTTTGCCGGAAATCTTCTGGAACTCGCGCTCTCCGCCGACCGCACCTACATGCTCAATGACCCGGAAGCGAAAGTCGAGATGACCACCAGCGAATTGAATAAGGGCGCGCTGCCGATGTCGAACGAATTGACGCGCCTGCAATCTCGTTTTCTTGCTAACCCTGAAAAGGCTGACGAACTATTTAAGCATAAAGGGACACTCGACACCGAAGAAGCTGAAGAGGCCGGACTTGTCACCTTCGCCCCTGATGACCTTGATTGGGAAGACGAAATTCGCGTCGCCATCGAAGAGCGTACGTCGCTCTCGCCCGATGCGCTCACGGGCATGGAGGCATCCTTGAGATTCGCCGGGCAGGAAACGCTTGACACAAAAATCTTCGGTCGCCTGACTGCATGGCAGAACTGGATTTTCCAGCGACCCAACGCCGTCGGTCCGCAGGGCGCATTAACCAACTACGGCAAACCGACGCAGTCGCAGTTTGATTACAAAAGGACTTAAGCAGTTTAGTTTCCGTTTTTCAGTTTTCAGATAAAGAGGCGATTGGGTGCTTTTACTGAAAACTCAAAACTCAAAACTTAAAACTGTCCTGGAGGGACAATGGAATTATACGAACGCATTCCGAACAACGTGAATCTGTCGCAGGACAAGCGCCTTCAACGTGCGCTTGAAAAATGGCTGCCGAGCTACCTTGACTGGTGGCGCGAGATGGGGCCGGAGGGCTTTCAGGACAAGGACGTTTATCTGCGGACGGCGGTGGATGTTGACGCCGAGGGCTGGGCAAACTTCGACTTCGTTAAGATGCCTGACTATCGCTGGGGAATCTTTTTGAAGCCCGCCGAAGCTGATGCGAGAGTCGGCTTTGGCGACAACTTCGGGATGCCCGCCTATCAGGAAGTTCCCGGCGAGTTTCGCAACTCGCTGCGCCGTATCATCGTCACACAGGGCGACACGGAGCCTGCCTCGGTCGAACAGCAGCGCGAGCTTGGCAAGACCTGCCCGTCGCTTTACGACTTGCGTAATCTTTTTCAGGTAAACGTTGAGGAAGGCCGTCACCTCTGGGCGATGGTCTATTTGCTTCACGGCTATTTCGGGCGTGACGGACGTGATGAAGCTGATGCTTTGTTGGAACGCCGAAGCGGTAATCCCGATAAGCCGCGCATTCTCGAAGCCTTCAACCAGCCGTGCGACGACTGGCTCAACTTTTTCTGCTTCACGATGTTCACAGACCGCGACGGTAAGTACCAACTGGCGGCGCTGGCTGAATCAGGCTTCGAGCCTTTGGCGCGCACCTGCCAGTTCATGTTGACGGAAGAAGCGCACCATCTCTTCGTCGGCGAGACAGGCGTGGGACGTGTCGTCAAGCGCACCGCGCAATTGATGAAGGAAAGCCTGAACAACGATGTGCGTGCGCTCGGCGGTATCCCGCTCGACATCATGCAAAAATATATCAACTTCTGGTTCAGCTATTCCCTGGACCTCTTCGGCGGCGAGATCAGCTCTAACTCGGCGGACTTCTTCGCCGCGGGACTTAAGGGACGCTACAAAGAGCGCGATCAATACAAAGACCACATCGCAGCCGAAGGCAGCTTCATGCTCACTGTGGTTGAAGATGGAAAACTCGTGCCGCGCGAAGTGCCTCTGCGAAACGCCTTGAACGAAGTCCTGCGCGGCGAGTACGTCAAAGATTGCGAGCGCGCGATGACGCGCTGGAACAAGTATCTCAGGGAAGAAGGCGCAGACGCCCAGCTCTATCTGCCAAGCACGCGCTTTCACCGGCATGTCGGCGAGTTTGCCGGACACCACTTCGACGTTCAGGGCAACCTGACGGGCAAAGAAGCGTTCGAGCAGAGCGAATCGCAATGGCTGCCAACAATAGAAGACCGCGAGTACGTCCGCAGCCTGATGCATCCGGTGACGGAACCCGGCCAGATCGCAAACTGGATCGCGCCGCCGACAACAGGAATTAAAGGCAAGCCATTCGAGTTTGAATACGTGAGACTGTAAAAGGAGAATTCAGGAGTCAGAATCCAGAATTCAGCATGAAAAAGCTGCGACCCGCTGTTGTTTTTATTCTGACTCCTGACTTCTGAATTCTGGATTCTGTTCTTCTTATGTCCGCTAATCTATCAGCGAACTTTTCCCGCTACGACCAGAAGCTGGAGTTTATTCTGCGTAACGCGGCGCGCATCTTCGCCGAGAAGGGCTATCACTCAACGACGATGCGCGACATCTCGCGCGAGACGCAGGTGAGCCTCGCGGGGCTTTACCATTATTGCCGCTCAAAAGAAGAGTTGCTGTTTCTGATTCAGGACAACTGCTTCGGCCACGTGCTTGAGCGTCTTGAGCAGCGGCTGCGAGAGACAACCGAGCCGATTGAAAAGCTGCGCCTCGTCATTGAGAATCACCTCTCGTTCTTCGCCGCGAACATGGCTGAGATGAAAGTCCTCTCACATGAAGCCGACTCGCTCGCGGGCGAGATGCATGTTCATGTCTCCGGCAAGAAACAGCAGTACACGCAACTCGTTCGCCAGATTTTGTCGGAGGCCAAGCAGGCGCAGGGCGATGAGGGTCAAAAAGTTGACTTAACGGTTGCGACCTACGCATTGTTCGGCATGATGAACTGGATTTACAATTGGTATGATCCGCACGGTAAACTGTCGGTGACAGAGTTGGTGGAAAACATCACGCGCCTGTTTCTCTCAGGCTTCCTCGTTGGAGGGAACAGCGCTACACTTCACTTGATGCCCAAGACGGCTAAGGTTGAGCATCCCAGTGTCTGGCGTGAGCCGCAGGTATAAAAGGTTAGAGGGGAAGCACCGGATGACGCAAACACTGACTGCAACTATTTGGCGAGAAGATGATGGTTATGTTGCGCTCTGTTCTGAGTTAGATATAGCCAGTCAAGGTGATTCCGTCGAAGAAGCCCGCTTTAATTTAAAAGAAGCGGTGGAACTGTTCTTTGAAACGGCCACCTCCGATGAAGTAACGCGCAGATTCAATTCGGAAATCTACATCACTCCACTGGAGGTTAAGGTTGGGTAAGCTGCGGAAGCTTTCAGGACGCGAGGTTTGCTCAATCTTAACCAGGCATGGCTTCACAGCGAAACGCCAGAAAGGAAGCCACGTAATCATGCAAAATTTTATCGGCAATTCTACAGTTACTGTTCCCGTCCCATTGCATCCAGAGTTACGCATCGGGACGTTGCTATCTATAATTCGGCAATCGGGTGTTTCTCGATCAGAGTTTGAATCTTAATCAATAAACACGGCGGTATTCTATCTGAGGGGTAAATCGAAGTGGCAGAAGCGGAAGCGAAAGTTCAAGAAACAGTAGACGTGGAGGGCAAGCTTGTCCAGTACAAGACGGCAGAAGGCATCGCTCTCTTAACGCTCAACGATCCTCCCGCCAACACCTACAGCTACGAGATGATGCAGGAGCTTGACCGCTCCATCCTTAAGGCGCGGATGGATGAGAGCGTGCATGTCATCATCATCACCGGGCAGGGCGAGAAGTTTTTCTGCGCGGGCGCAAACATCCAGATGCTCTCAAGCGTCACGCCCGAATACAAATACTATTTCTGTCTCCATGCCAACGAAACTCTCTCGCGCCTTGAGCAGACGCCGAAGCTCGTCATCGCCGCTATCAACGGCCACTGCGTCGGCGGCGGCCTTGAGGTCGCAATGGCCGCAGACCTTCGCATCGCGCGTCGCAACGCGGGCAAGATGGGATTACCTGAAGTCACTTTAGGCGTGCTGCCGGGCACGGGTGGCACGCAGCGTCTGGTTCGTATCGTCGGCAAATCACGTGCGATTGAATTGATGACGACGGGTGAGCTTTTCGACTTCGAGAAGGGCGAGGAGCTTGGATTACTCAATCACATCTACGAGGCTGAATCGAACGATGCTTTCATGCAACAAGTTCTGACTTACGCTCGCCAGTTCACGCTGCCCAACAAAGCTGCACGCGCCGTCGGGCGCATTAAACGCAGCGTCCAAACCGGCGCTGAGATCCCCTTTGAATCCGCCCTCGCGCTCGAACGCGAGCTACAGCAACAACTCTTCCAATCCGAAGACGCCAGAGAAGGGCTTGACGCCTACGCTAATAAACGCAAGCCTCAGTTCAAAGGAAAGTAGGAATGGGGGTCAGGGGCCGGAGAACAGTTAATAACTGTCTTCTCTGACCCCCGACCCCCGATCCCCATTTATGTACGACAACATCAAAGTCGCTAACGAAGCGGGCATTGCGACCGTCACGTTGAATCGCCCGGAAAAGCTGAATGCTTTCGCGGGGCACATGCGGCGAGATTTGGCAGAGGCTCTGGAAAATGCATCGAGTGACAGGAACGTGCGCGCGCTCGTTATCACGGGCGCGGGACGTGCCTTTTGCGCGGGCGCGGACGTGGAGTACATGGCGCAGTTGATGGAGCGGAATGACGTGGACGAGTTCACGCGATTACTCGGCGCGGGCCGTCGCGTGCTGATTGCTATCCGCGAGATGATGAAGCCGGTCATCGCTTCGATCAACGGCCCGGCCTACGGCGCTGGCTTCAATCTGGCGCTGGCGTGTGATTTGCGGATCGCTTCCGCTTCGGCGACGTTCAGCCAGTCGTTCGTCAAGGTCGGTCTGCACCCGGACTGGGGCGGGACGTATTTCCTGCCGCGGGTCGTGCCGACCAACCTGGCCTGCGAGATGTTCTTTCTGGGTGAGGCAATCAACGCGGAGCGCGCGGCGCAACTGAATCTGGTCAATCGCGTCGTGCCGGATGCGGAACTCAGCACAGAGACGCTCAAGCTCGCGGAGCGGCTGCGAGATGCGCCGTTCAGATCAATCGCGGCAGCCAAGCACGCCGTTTACATGAGCGGAGAGTCGAGCCTTGAGCGGATGCTTCAATACGAAACGGAAGCGCAGTTACAATGCTTCCAATCGCCGGACGCCCGCGAGATGGTCAAAGCGTTTTTAGAGAAGCGCGCGCCGCGAAAGATAGGAAAGCAGTGATGGGTGATGGGTCATGGGTGATAAGAAAGACCCTGTTTTCTCTTGTCACCTATCATCTATTACCCATCACTTATCACCTATGAAGAAACTTGCTGACAAAGTTGCGTTGATAACGGGTGGCGGGCGCGGCATCGGTCGTGCCGTCGCTTTGGCGTTTGCGCGCGAGGGCGCGGATGTGGCGGTCTTGGCACGCACCGAAAATGAG
>JACCVS010000308.1 GCA_013698055.1 Acidobacteriota bacterium | reverse complement strand
GCCAAGGTGGACGCCTGCTGAGCGAGGTGAGTACCAGCCCAGCCACCTATCGGTTTCGCGGAGACGAAGTGTACGTCCGCGCGAAAGTAATCGAATCGAACGGGAAAGTTGCATGGACACAACCCGTCATAGTCGGTAAACGTTGATGAGTTCAGAGTTCAACCTTTAGGTTGCTGACGACACAGACAGGCAAGCTAAAGGTTGAACTCTAAACCTCAAAATCAGCGTGACTAACTACCAGGCATGAAAACGAGTGGCTGAAGTTCGCGCTAAATGTTAAAGTTTGTGATTCCCTGAATTTTTGTATGCGAACACTGGCGCGGAGGCTTTCGACCCTCTGCCCCTTCAATGCCTGAAGTAATACGACAAACCAAATGCCTATGCGAAATCGTCATCTGCGAACTATCTGTACGCTCGTCGTCCTCTTCACTTTCATCACTAACTTTGTGCCTGCCGTTCACGCGCAGCGCAACGCCATAGAAACCTACGCCATCACGGATGCACGCATCGTCCCTGTCTCCGGGGCAGTCATTGAGCGCGGCACAATCGTCATCCGCAATGGTCTGATTGTGGCTGTTGGCGCTGAGATTAAAGCCCCTGCGGATGCGCGCGTGATTGACGGCACGGGGTTGACCGTTTATCCCGGATTGATTGACGCCAACACGACGCTCGGCATCCCGCAACCGTCACCGCCTGCAACTACAGGAGAGAGACGCACTGTTGTAACTGCTACAACTCCTGCTGCGCCTCAGCTTGCTGCGGCTGCTTTTTCGCCGAACGTGACACAGCCCTCCGGCCTTCAACCCGAAATGCTCGCGGTTGATCTGATTCAGCCCGGCGGCGCGCAGATCGAAGCGGCGAGAAACGCCGGCATCACGTCTGCGCTCGTCGCGCCGCGCGAAGGCATCTTTATCGGCCAGTCTGCTTTCATCAACCTCGCGGGCGAAACCTCTGAGCAGATGATCGTGCGCGCGCCCGTCGCGCTGCACGTCGGCTTCACACCGCTTCGCGGCGGCGGGTATCCGGCAAGCCTCATGGGTGTCTTCTCTACGCTCAGGCAGATGCTGCTCGACGCCGGGCGGCTACGCGAAGCCAACCTGATTTACGCGCGCAACCCGCGCGGCCTTCGTCGTCCCGAACAGGACAAGTCGCTGCTCGCGCTCCAACCCGTGCTCGCGCGCGAGATGCCAGTCGTCATGCACGTCAACACGGAACGCGAAATCATTCGCGCGCTCGACCTCGCCGAAGAGTTTAAGCTGCGAATCATCATCAGCGGCGGCGCTGAAAGCTGGAAAGTAGCGAATCGCCTGCGCGATGTGCCCGTGCTGCTTTCGCTCAACTTTCCGAAGCGCACGACCACTGAAGTGTCTGAGGCCGACCCCGACCCGTTGCGCGTTCTTCGTGAGCGCGCTGACGCGCCGAAGACCGCCGGGCGACTCTCAGCCGCGCGCATCCGCTTCGCCTTTCAATCCGGCGCGATGACGAGCATCTCTGACTATCTCGCCAATGCTGCGAAGGCAATTGAGAACGGGCTGGGGCGCGAAGAAGCTCTGCGCGCTTTGACCATCAACGCGGCGGAGATTCTCGGAGTCTCTGACAGGCTTGGCTCAATCGAGATTGGCAAGATCGCTAACATGACCATCACGCGCGGCGACCTTTTTGATCGCAACGCGCGCGTCGTTCATGTCTTCATTGACGGTCAGCCCGTTGACCTGAAACCCGCGACACCTGCCGCTTCAGGCTCCGGCACGCTCGTCGCCGGAACGTGGACGCTCAACGTCAATCTGGGTGAAGGCGACCAGGCAATCACGCTCGTGCTGCAACAGGAAGGCGAGACGCTGCGCGGCTCGATTCAGGGCGCGCTCGGCTCCGCTCAAATCGCGAACGCATCCGTCAGCCAAGGCGGTGAGCTGCGCTTCACCGTTCCTGTCACCGTCGTCGGCCAGACCACCGAAGCGACATTCACGGGCACGATCACGGGCAACCAGATGCGCGGCACGGCTCAAACCGTCGGAGGTGCGCCCGGAACGTTCACGGGCACACGGCCTGGGGCAACAGCTCCCGCCGCAACGCCTCAGCGCACTCCATCCAACACGCCAGCGAATACGCCACCGGCGAATACGCCGCCGCCGGGCAGCACAAATCCATCAGGCTCTTGGAGAGTAAATTAACATGCGAAAGTTATTCATCTTCGTTCTCGCGCTTTCGGCGATCTGCGCGGCGCAAAGCCGGGCGACGGCACAGCGGCGCGAGCTAGCGGGTCAGGAGACGCTGATTCGCAACGCGACAATCCTGACCGTCTCGCACGGCACGCTTCAGAACTCAGACATCTTGATTCGCGGGGGCAAGATCGCCGCTGTGGGACAGAATCTCAAGACGAGCGCAGGCGCGCGTGTGATTGATGCGACCGGAAAATACATCTTTCCCGGCATCATTGATTGCCACTCGCACATGATGCTCGACGCCGTCAACGAGTTAACGCTCTCTGTGACTTCGATGGTCAGAGTGCGCGACGTTTTGAATCCGACTGACCCTGACATCTATCGCGCTCTGGCCGGTGGCACGACGACCATGAATCTTCTTCACGGCTCGGGCAACGCCATCGGCGGACTGAACACCGTCGTCAAGCTCAAGTACGGGCATCCAATCGAGGATTTCATTTTTCCGAATGCTCCGCCGGGAATCAAGTTCGCCCTCGGCGAAAATCCGAAACGCAGCAACCTTCAAATTCCCACCCAGGCACGCCGCTATCCTGCGACCCGCATGGGAGTTGCGGAAGTCATTCGCGAAGCCTTCACGCGGGCGCGCGATTACAAAGCTGGCTGGGACGAATACCGCGCCGCGCAGAAGCGCAATGAAAAGAACTTGATCGCGCCGCGCAGAGATTTACAGCTTGAGCCGCTCGTCGAAATCCTTGAAGGCAAACGTTTCGTTCACTCGCACTGTTATCGCGCCGACGAGATTCTGGCGCTCATCAACATCGCCAACGAATTCGGCTTCAAGATCAGAACTTTCCAGCACGTCCTCGAAGGCTACAAAGTCGCGCGAGAGATGGCGGAGCATGGCGCGGGCGCTTCGGGCTTCTCCGATTGGTGGGGCTACAAGGTCGAGGCTTACGACGCTATTCCTTATAACGCCGCGATTATGCACCGCGCGGGCGTCCTGGTCTCTCTCAACTCGGACTCGGATGAATTAACGCGCCGCCTCAACATCGAAGCGGCCAAAGTGATGAAGTATGGCGACGTGACGGAAGAAGAGGCTATCAAGATGGTCACGCTCAACCCGGCAAAGCAGCTCGGCATAGACGCGCGCGTCGGCTCGATTGATGTCGGCAAAGACGCAGACGTTGTGATCTGGAGCGGACATCCCTTGAGCACCGTTTCGCGCGTTGAGACCACATTCATTGATGGCGAGATTGTTTTCGACCGCCAGCAGGATTTGGCGCGCCGTCCTCAGCTTGAAGCGGAACGAAAACAACTCGAACAGGCTGAGCCGAATCGCGCGCCCGCGCAGGGCACGCCGCCCGCAAGGCCGCGCGCACCTCGCAGCCCCGCCGACACAGATGACCATTGGGACGGAGGCAATCACCAGTGAGAAGAGATGAAAAAGTTAGAAACGCGGGGACACAGAGACGCGCAGAGAGGACGAAGAGCGACACTTTCATCACCGCCGCGATGATGCTTTGTTGCTTGCTTCTAATCACTCTTAGCGCCAAAGCTCAAACGAGCGCCACGGCTCAAAGTGGCGTGCTTGCGCAGCAAGGTACATTCTTGATTCGCAACGCGCGCATCGTGACTGTGAGCGGCCCCGAGATTGAGAACGGCAGCTTGCTCATCCGCAACGGCAAGATTGAAGCCGTAGGGACAAACGTCACCGCCCCAGCAGGCGCGGAAGAGATTAACGCGCAGGGCTTGAGCGTTTATCCCGGCATGATTGATCTGGGGACTTCGATTGGCTTACTTGAAATCGGCAGCGGAGCGCCCGGCACTGTTGATACGACTGAGGTCGGAGACATGAACCCGAACGCCAGCGCCATCGTGGCCGTCAATCCGCACAGCGCTTATGTCAACGTCACGCGCGTAAACGGCGTGACG
>JACCVS010000306.1 GCA_013698055.1 Acidobacteriota bacterium | reverse complement strand
GCTGTTCCGTCTGCTGTATGTCAAAGAGCGCTGCTTTCATCACCTTGTCCGTCAATCGCGGCGCGTACTCGCCCGAAACGGAAATAGCTTTGCCACCAGCGCCGATGAAGACATCGCGCTCTGGATGCTCTGCGCTGTAGAGAATCGCTTCGGCCACCGTTTCCGGCGCGTAGACCGGGGGAGGATTCTGCGGCTCGACAGGCAGGTAGTTTTTGGCGTGATCCTTGTAAGGCGTGTCAATCGCGCTCGGCTTAATGAGCGTGACGGAAATGGGCGCGCCTTCCTCTTCCAATTCCATCCTGAGCGCGTCCGTGTATCCTTTCACTGCGTGCTTCGATGCACAATAAGTTCCCTGAAGCGGAATGGCGCGATCCGACAATGAGCTTCCGACATTGATTATTGCCCCGCCGCGCTTTCGTAAATGCATGGCGGCGACCCGCGAGCCGTGAACCAATCCCCAGTAGTTCGTTTCAAAAAGCTGGCGGTGATCATCCATTGAAACATCCAGCACGCGCCCGTAAATTGAGACGCCTGCATTGTTGACCCAGGTATCGAATCCACCGAATTTTTGAATAGCTGCCTCAGCGATGCGCCGGACATCCGCTTCCTGTCCGACATCAGCCACGACATAAATCGCTTGGCCGCCAGCCACAGTAATCTCATTCGTAAGCTGGCGAAGCGCATCTTCACTCCGCGCTGCCAGAACAAGCCTTGCGCCTTGCTGTGCGGCCATCCTCGCCGTCACCAAACCAATACCGCTCGAAGCGCCCGTAATCACGATTGTCTGCTCGCCCAGCTTTTTGAGTTGAACATTCATACATCTTCCCTCCCCTTGCTTGAATGAACTGAATTGTGGTTGATGGCTACACTATAATCAAAATTCATTAATAGATGAATGTCCGAAGAAGGATTCTAACAAAGCAAATAGGCAGCCTTTTGTTAACTTTCAATCAGGGAGTACACTCGCCTGTCGAACCTTTTCCGGCTATGTGATGAACACTATCCAATAAGATAGCTTGTCTGTCCGCGCAGTTTAGAGATTTACTCGACACCTTCAACCCGGCGACATTCCGGCTTTGATGTTTCTACAGGATTCATATTGTAACGCTCTATGAAGTTTAGAAAAATTCTCGCATGGTGTGTCCATCTGTACACGGCTCTGGGGCTGGTGGCAGCCGCTGGCATCGCCGTCCTGATTGTGCGCGGCGGTGAAGATTCGTTTCGCGCGGCGCTTGCGCTGATGGTGCTGGCGACCTTGATTGACTCAACTGATGGATGGCTCGCTCGTCGCGCCCGCGTTAAGGAATTTGCGCCTAGCTTTGATGGCCGCAGGCTTGACGATCTAATTGACTTTCAAACTTACACTTCTCTTCCGTTGCTGCTCATCTGGCGAGCGGAAATTCTGACGGGTGGGATGGAGTGGTGGCTGCTGCTTCCGCTGCTCGCCAGCGCCTACGGCTTTTCGCAGGTCAACGCCAAAACCGATGACGGTTTCTTTCTAGGCTTTCCCTCATATTGGAACATCGTGGCTTTTTATCTTTACCTGTTGCGCCCGGCTCAGTGGGTTTCGCTCGCTCTCATCATCGCGCTTTCATTGCTGACGTTCGTTCCCTGGCGCTATCTCTATCCATCGCAACGCGCGCCCTACAGCCGTTTGACGAATCTCCTGGCGGTCGTCTGGGTGGCATCACTGCTAATGATTCTGGCGCGCGGGGCAAATGATTCCAGTGCATTGATTCTTCTCTCCCTTTTGTTCCCGCTCTATTACATGTTGATGTCGTGGGCGCTCACGTTTCATCGCTGGCGTTCAAATCGCAGAGCGGCGATCACCAGAATTTAAGCTGAAAAAGTCATTGTCGCGTTTTGATACAATTGCAAAATTTTTTGGATTGACGGGAGGTTAAGCTGGGCATAAAATCCCCATCAATTGACGGATGCTGAATGTGTCCGTCTTGTGTGCAGGATGAAGTGAGGCATTCTGCACCGTCTCCTTAAATGTGAGAAAAGGAAAGCGGCGAGACTCCCAATTGTCTTGCCGCTTTCCTTTTGCCTCAAAATGTTTTCCAGAAAACCTATAATTTTCGGCAAGGTAAAGGTCTTGTCAAAGCCACTCAATTGAGCCACCAGCGGCGCAGACAAATGGGTTACAATGCCCCTCGTGGCGTTTTAACTTTGATTTAAGCCTGAGACCACTGAAATAACATGCCTGAACTCTTGTCAACGGCTACAGCTATACTATAATTTGCATCGCCGAAACATCATCCTTCTGGAAGGATAGCGCGAGCAACTCTGTCAACGCTCGCGTATTAATTTTGAACATGCAATCGCTTTCTCTTTGGAGCGACCGGAGACTCAAATGAAACGCTGTCCGACATGTGGTCTGACTCTCGACGACTCGCA
>JACCVS010000169.1 GCA_013698055.1 Acidobacteriota bacterium | reverse complement strand
GCGCTATGCTATCTTTTCCTGCATCGCAGATGTGCCCGCGTAGCTCAGTGGATTAGAGTGTTCGCCTCCGAAGCGAAAGGCCGTAGGTTCGAGTCCTACCGCGGGTACTATAATTTTCAGGTCACTCGATTATGCGTCCCTAGACATCTTCAATCTTTCACTTGTTAAGACTTTATTTCTCATTCCGAAGTGATGATGCGCCCATAATCGTCGTTCGCGCCGCCTCGCGCGCCGATACCTGAATGATGTTTTGGCTGTGGGATGAGATCAACACGCTCAAATTACACTTGTCACAATGTAAGTTCAAGAAAGTTTTGGTAAAAGATATCAGGCCGCTGAGATGCTCTAATTCTTCTTTACGAATACCCACGCTTGATTTACTCTGTTTTTCGCCGGTCTCCTTACTACTTACCATTCGCTTTACAATTCAGGTTTAAGAAGCGACGTAATTGCTCATGAACATGAAACTCAAAAATATCATCTTAGCCGCTTCGCTAATTATCGCCAGCTTATCTTCGGCGGCGGGGCAGGAGTCCAAATGCCTCGTCAAACTTGTGGACTTACCTTCCGCTCTTGAGCTTCGTGGATTTCGCATCGGGATGACAATTGAGCAGGTTAAAGCTCGGCTCCCTCAGTTACAGATCAGACCCTCCAATGAGTTTGGGTTTACGTCCTTCAACATCTTTCCAGATTACGAATCCGGGATTGATAAGACGGCTTTCGGAGGCGTGCGCTCAGTCTCGCTGGATGTTCTTGATGGCCGCGTGTTTTCAATCTGGATCGGTTACGATAAGACCTTCAAATGGCAAACAATTGATGAGTACGTCAACGGCATTACAACTTCCCTTAAACTTTCCAACTCATGGCGGTCGAAGTTTCGCACTCGCCTGCTTGACTGTGCTGACTTCACGGTGGCTGTCATCCCGGTCGGTGAAAGCCCCAGCATCAAGCTCATTGATAAAGCTGCAAAGGAATTGCTTGACAAGCGACAAACTGCTAAGGAAGAAGCGCAACCCTGAAAAGCAGAATACAGAATTCAGAATAAACCCGAAAGAGTTTTAGCCTTTCCTTCTGGCTGATGGATTCTGACTCCTGATAGCTGTTCTTACCTTCAAAGGAGCGATGAGAATGTTCAAAGAGTTCAAAGAGTTTATCAAACGCGGAAATGTCGTTGACCTAGCGGTTGCGGTTATCCTCGCCGCTGCCTTCGGCAAGATTGTGGCGACGCTCGTCGAAGGTGTCATCATGCCGCCCATTGGCTTGCTGCTCGGCGGTGTTGATTTCACCAGCCTCTTTTATGTGCTGGACAAAACGAAAGGCGCTCCCGTTTCATTAGCTGAAGCTAAAGCCCTGGGCGTCCCTGTGATTGCTTATGGTCAATTGATAAATGACGTAATCACCTTTCTGATCGTGGCCTTCGTCGTCTTTCTGATTGTTAGAAAAGTAAACCATATGAAGAGTAAGCAGGGCAAAGGCGAAGTGACAACAAGGGATTGCCCGCGCTGTCTGTCCACCATTCCCCTGAAAGCCACACGCTGCTCCGAATGCTGTGTGGATTTGCAAGCCTCATAGAGTGAGTACTGGCACTGAACTTGCCGGAGTAGAGAGGAAAAGCTATTGCACGTATCAATAACGTGCATTTCGGTATTTCGAGGCAAACAAACATAGGGGAGGCGAACGATTCATGGACGCATTTGAACTGTTAAAACAAGATCACAAAACGGTCTCAGGCATTTTTGAGAGATTGGAGCCGACGACCGAACGCGGCGTCAAAACTCGCGAAGAGCTATTCACCCAGCTCAAGCAGGAGCTTGATGTTCACGCCCGGATTGAAGAGGAAATTCTTTACCCCGTGCTGAAAGAGGCAAAGGAAACCGAAGATATCACCCTTGAGGCTTTTGAAGAGCATCACGTCATTAAGCAGCTTCTGACAGAGTTGGAGGCAATGCCGAAGGATGATGAGAGTTGGGGCGCGAAATTGAAAGTCCTTCAAGAAAACGTCGAGCATCACGTCGAGGAAGAAGAAGGCGAAATGTTCAAGGACGCGCGCAAGGTTTTAAGCCAGGCGCAGATAGACGAATTAGGAGCGCGTTTGGAAGCCGCCAAGCAGGAACAGAAAAAAGCTCTAGCGGCTGGCTGATTAGGCTCTCCTGCGATTGATCGCGGTAACACATTTGGATGCGGGTCGCTTGGTCAGTTAGGCGGCCCGCATTCGTTATATATCCTATCCTTCTTCTGGTATTATTCCCGCGCTCTGCCATCCTTTCCATTCATTTCGGCCAACTCTTCCGACCAGAACTGTTGAGGAGGATTAGAATGTCAAAAAGAAGCTTTGTCTTGCTTCCGATATGCATCCTCTGCTCGACTCTATTACTGGCTTGCAACAAGTCGGATTCGCCTTCTGCTGGCGGTGCGCCGGGTGCAACCTCTAGCGGGAACACCCCTACCTCCGTCTCCAGCGGTGACAAGATCGGCGTTCCCGAATGCGATGAATACCTTGCGAAATTGGAGACCTGCGTTTTGAGCAAACTTCTCGATTCAATGAAGACCAATTTTAAGAATGGTATTGAGATGTCGCGCAAAGCCTGGCGGGAAATGGCCACTGATCCCGCTAACAAAGCCGAGTTGGTGCAGATTTGCAAGTCAACTAAGGAACAGGCCAGAGAGGCCTACAAATCCTACGGCTGTGACTTTTAACCATCGGGCCAGAGGGAATGTTATCAATCGCGCAAGATTAGGAAGCGGAAACAGCCACCTAATTGACGCAGACTCCCACGACGCCTTATTCTTCCCCGTCGAACAAAAGCGCCGGGCGGCGTCCCTCCAATAGTGAGCGACGCATTTCGTGCCTCAAACTCTGTGCAATTTGATCCACTGCCCGCGTTCTTATCCTGCACTTGAAAGTGCGCCCCTTGTTGCTTTTTCGGTTTACCGGCGGCGGCACTCGTGCGAACCTGTTGTACCTTAAGTTTTAGGAGCTTGGCCGGAGAACCCCGTACTTATGCGCGAATGCCCCCGGTGTGAACGCTGCTACGATGACGAGGTGCTCGTTTGCCCTGAAGAAGGCGCGAACACCAAATTAACCCTGCCGGGCGCACCGCTCATGGCGGGGCGTTACCTGCTGGAGAAGCGGCTGGGGCGCGGAGCGATGGGACAGGTCTATCTCGCACGAGATCAGAATCTGGTGGTACGGCGCGTTGCTATCAAGACTGTACGACCGGACATACTCACAGATGAAGACATGCAGGAGGGCGAAGCCATTGCTCGCTTTGAGCGCGAGGCGCGGACTGCCGCTTCTATCCGACACACGAATGTCGTTGACGTGACGGACTTCGGCAAGAGTCCCGAGGGCGTTTTCTACCTCGTGATGGAATATGTTCAAGGCGAGA
>JACCVS010000209.1 GCA_013698055.1 Acidobacteriota bacterium | reverse complement strand
GGCAATGAGGAAGAGAACAGGGAGCAGTAATGAGACAACCCAGACAGCGTATTACGGCACAGGGGCTTGATCTGAAAGATCAGGTCATTTCCATCAACCGCGTGACCAAGGTGGTCAAGGGCGGTAAAAATATGAGTTTCGCTGCGCTCGTCGTCATCGGCGACGAAGCGGGGCACGTTGGCTTCGGAACGGGCAAGGCGCGCGAAGTGCCTCTGGCGATCAAGAAGGGCATCGAGTCGGCCAAGAAGAATTTGATTCGCGTGCCGCTCATCAAGAACACGCTGCCGCACCAGTTGATCGGAAAGTACGGCGCGGGTCGTGTGATGATGAAGCCGGCTTCTGAAGGAACGGGCGTAATCGCGGGTGGAGCAGTTCGCGCCGTCATGCAGGCGGTTGGCGTGCATGACGTTCGCACAAAAATTCTCGGCTCGACTAACCCGCACAACGTCGTGCGTGCCACATTTGACGGTCTGTTAAAGATGAAAGACCCGATGGAACTGGCGCGTCTGCGCGGCAAGCAAGTGGAAGAACTATAAAATCAGTGATAAGTAATGGGTGATTGGTGATAAGAGAAAACGCTTTTACCTATCACTTATCACTTACCGCGAGGGTTCAGATATGGCAGACGAGAAAAAAGAGCAGGCTGGTGGTGGTGGCACGATCCGCATCCAGTATTACCGGAGTTTTATCGCCGCACCGAAGACGCATAAGCAAATCGTTAGAAGCATCGGTTTGACGAAGCTGAACCAGGTGGTCGAGCGTCCGGATGACCCGGCAATGCGCGGCTTCGTTAAGAAGGTCCCGTACTTGCTGCGAATTATTGAATAGCAGACGATGGACGATGGACGGTCAAAGCATAGTTCTCTTTCGTCCGTCGTCAACAACGGAGTAAATCATGGCAATCGGTCTTGATAATTTACGCGCCCCAAAGGGATCAACTCATAAGAAAAAGCGTGTCGGACGCGGACCCGGCTCTGGCTTAGGGAAAACTGCCGGACGCGGTGAGAAGGGGCAGAAGTCACGCTCCGGGTACTCGGCTAAGATCGGATTCGAGGGCGGTCAGATGCCTCTGCATCGTCGTCTGCCCAAGCGCGGCTTTACCAATATCTTCAAGAAAGAATGGATCGAGATCAATCTTTCTTCGCTCGACCAGCATTTTGAAGCGAACGACGAAGTGACGCCCGAGTTGCTGCACGAGCGTGGATTAATCAAGAAAGCCAAGCGTGATGTGGTCGTGCTGGGCACAGGCGAGATTTCAAAAGCGCTTCGTATTTCCGCGCATCGCTTCACAAAGAGCGCCCGCGAAAAGATAGAGAAAGCGGGCGGCGCAGCGACGCAAATCAGTAAACAGAAGGCAGAAGACGATAAGCAGTAGGCGGAAGGCGGAAAGCAGAAGACAGCGGACGGGATAGTCTTTACTGTCTTCTGCTTTCCGCTTACTGCCTTCTGTCTTTTGCTTTCTCTCTTTACCAGAGCGATAATTGCAGCCCGTACTTTACTAGCACTCAGATTAAGTCAGAGGCAATCGAATGGAAAAGTTTTTCGCCGCCGTCCGCAACATGTTTCAGGTTCATGACCTGCGCAAGCGTATCTTTTTTACGCTGGCGATGCTGGCGATCTACCGCATCGGAGCGCACGTTACTGCGCCCGGCATCAACAAAGCGCGTCTCGAAGAGGTCTGGGCTGATGTCGGTAATACTTTGCTCGGCGTCCTCGATCTTTTCTCAGGCGGAAACTTTCGCACCATTTCAATCTTTGCGCTGGGCGTAACTCCATACATCACTGCTTCCATCATCCTTCAGTTAATGACGGTCGTCTCTCCGCAATTAAAGAAGTTGCAGGAAGAAGGCGAGATGGGGCGGCAGAAGCTCAATCAGTGGACGCGCTATCTGACGGTCGCACTCGGTTCGATTCAAACCTTTTTCGTCGCCAACTGGTTGCAATATAACGGGGTCGCCAATGTTCCCGGCACAAGGTTTCTGCTGATGACGGCGCTGACGTTGACGACTGGCACCATCTTCGTGATGTGGCTCGGCGAGCAGATTACCGAGCGCGGCGTCGGCAACGGCATCTCTCTGCTGATCTTCGCCGGTATCGTCATTGGTCTGCCGAACGGTGTGACGCAGGTCATGAACCGTTTGAGCAGCGGAGATGCGCTTGAGACCATCGGTGTTATCGCCCTGGTCGCAGCCATCCTTGCGCTGATCGCGTTCATCGTCTTTATTGAATCAGGACGCCGCAAGATTGCCGTTAGTTATGCCAAGCGGCATGTCGGAAGGCAGATGGTCGGAGGACAACAGACCACCATGCCGCTCAAGGTCAACATGGCCGGTGTGATTCCTGTCATCTTCGCATCAAGCGTGCTGTCTATGCCGCAGAGTTTGTTCTCTGCTTTCCCGCCGAGCGATCCGAATTCGACGTGGGGCAGCGTCTATGCGTTCTTCCAGCAGTTTCACGGCGGCGACCCTTATTACGAATTGGTCTTCGTCACGCTCATTATCTTCTTCACCTTCTTTTACGTTTCCATTGTCTTTAACGTCGAAGAGGTGGCGGATAATCTGCGCAAGCATGGCGGGTTTATGCCGGGCATCAGGCCAGGCCGCGCGACGGCTGAGTACTTGCGCACTATCCTGACCAGGCTGACGATTGTCGGCGCGCTCTACCTGGCGTTTGTCGCTTTGGTTCCGCAGATCATGCTCAGCGGTTTCAGGGTTCAGCGTCTGCCGTTCATCGGTGAATCGCTTTATAATTTTGTCACAGCCACGCCCGGCCTCAGTTGGATCCCGGAAGGGATGCACTATCAGTTCTATTTCGGCGGCACAAGCTTGCTGATTCTTGTCGGCGTCGCGATGGATACGGTCTCACAAATCGAGGCGCAACTCGTGATGCGCAATTATGAGGGCTTCCTCGGCGCCGGAAACCGATTGCGTGGACGCAGATCGTAAAAGACAGAAGTTAGATGTCAGACGTTACGTGCTGGCAACCAGTTTCTTGCTGACATCTAGCATCTACATCTGATATCTATGCCCAAGATCATCGTCTTGATGGGCGCGCCGGGCGCGGGGAAGGGGACACAGGCGCGGCTTCTTCAGGAGCGTCTGGGGTTGCCGCAGATTTCCACGGGCGACATGTTTCGTGCGTTAAAAGAGGAGCGCACGCCGCTGGCCGATGAGGTTCGCTCGATAATGCAATCGGGTGGACTTGTCCCTGACGATGTGACAATCCGCGTTGTACGAGAGCGTACGGGTAGGGAAGATTGCAAGCGCGGCTATATTCTGGATGGTTTCCCGCGCACGCCTGCACAGGCCGCGATGCTGGAGAAGTTAGCCATCGAGCAGGGAAACAGGATTCAGGCAGTTTTAGTAGATGTGCCTGTGGGCGAGTTAGAAAAGCGGATGGTTGGTCGGCGTAGTTGCCCTGTTTGCGGCGAAATCTATAACGTTTATTTCAAGCCGCCAAAAGCTGATAACGTTTGTGACCTGCACCCGGAAGCGCAACTCACACATCGCGCCGATGATAATTCTGAGACGGTGCAGGCTCGGTTGGCTACTTTCGAGGATCAGACGCGTCCG
>JACCVS010000161.1 GCA_013698055.1 Acidobacteriota bacterium | reverse complement strand
CAAGGAGAGCGAGGATGGATAACAAAGTGATCCTACTGGTGGAAGATAATGCGAGAGATGAAGCCTTAACCCTGCGCGCCCTCAAGAAAAATAATATCGCCAATGAGGTCGTCGTCACGCGCGACGGGGTTGAAGCGTTGGACTACCTGTTCGGCACCGGAACCTATGCCGACCGTGACGTGAATGTGATGCCGCAACTCATTCGGCTCGATTTGAAATTGCCCAAGGTGGATGGCCTGCAAGTCTTGCAGCGGATCCGTGCCGATGAGCGCACCAAGCGGCTGCCGGTGGTGGTCTTCACGTCTTCGAGTGAACAGGAAGACATGATCAAAAGCTATGACCTGGGAGCCAATAGCTATATCCGCAAGCCGGTAGATTTTGAACAGTTTTTGGAAGCGACCAAAGTGGTCGGCTTGTACTGGCTGGTATTGAATCAAAGCGCATCTTAGAGCGAGTAGTAATGATGAAACATTTACGGGTCTTACATGTTGAGGATTCAGAGCGAGATGTCCTGGCGCTCAAACGCCACTTGTCGCGCGCCGGTTATGACGTAGTTGCCGAGCGGGTAGAGACACTGGCAGCGATGAGTGTGGCTCTGCGGACTAAGGAGTGGGACGTTATCCTCTGCGACTATACGATGCCTCAGTTCGACGCGATGTCGGCGCTCAAACACCTGCAAGCGACAGGCTTGGATATTCCCTTCATTATCATATCCGGCAACATCGGCGAAGAGACGGCGGTCGAGGCCATGCTGGCCGGGGCGCACGATTACCTCATGAAAGATAATCTCGCACGCCTTGCCCCAGCCATCGAACGGGAGATGCGGGAGGCGGAAATCCGCCAATCATGTCAGCAGGCTGAAGAAGCGCACCGCGCAAGCGAGGATCGGTATCGAGACCTCGTAGAATACAGCCATGATTTGATTTGCACGCACGATTTGGAAGGTCGAATTCTCTCTGTCAATCAGACCGCAGCAAAACTTTTAGGCTACGACCAAGAGTACCTTCTGGATAAAAACATCCGCGATATTCTCTTCACCAAACTTCACAATGAGTTTGACAGCTTTATCTCGGAGCTTGTGAACACAGGCATCGCGCATGGGCTGATGTCTGTTCAGACGAAAACCGGGGAAAAGCGGATTTGGGAATACACCAACACACTTCGCACCGAAGGGGTTGCCGCCCCCATCGTGCGGGGAACGGCACACGACATTACAGAGCAGAAGCGCGCCGAAGCAGCGTTGATGGCAAGCACTGCCAAACAAGGTCAGCTGTTGGAAAGACAATCGGGGATACTTGACGCGCTTCCGGCGCATATCTGCCTGCTCGGAGCTGCGGGAAATATCCTTGAAGTAAATGCAACATGGCGACATTTCGCCCTCCTGAACAGCTTCGGCGGGAACGACTTCGGCATTGGAAGCAACTACCTTGAAGTGTGCGACAGCGCCAAGGGAGATTGCTCCGCGGATGCGAAACAAGCCGCTGAGGGAATCAGGAGTGTTCTTGCAGGCAAGTTAAAATATTTTGAGGTGGAGTATCCATGTCATTCTCCTGATGAGATGCGATGGTTTCGGCTGTCTGTCACACCCATTCAAGAAGACGCATCTGCGGGCGTAGTCGTCATGCATGTGAATACTACGGAGCGCAAGCAGGCGGATAATGTCCTTAGGCGGCAACTGGATTTCACTTCCACGTTAACCAATAGCCTCGGCGAAGGCGTTTATGCCCTCGATAAAAAGGGATGCGTCACATTCCTGAACCCGGCGGCGGAGAAGCTGCTCGGATGGACGGAGGCGGATTTACTCGGAAAGAAGATGCACGAGAGGATTCACTTCCAACGCGCCGATGGCACGCGAGTGCCTGGTGCGGAATGCATACTGCTCGATGTGTTACGCGCAGGTAAAACAGTCCGTGTTGAAGACGATGTATTCACAAGAAGAGACGAGACGATGGCGCAAATCTCTTACACTTCGTCACCGATTATCAGCAACGGACAAGTCACAGGAGCCGTAGTTGCATTCCATGACATCACGGAACGCAAGCGCGCTGCGGAGACGCTGCAACGGAGCGAGGAGTATTTCAGGTCGCTGATCGAGAACGCCACCGACATCGTCTCAATCGTCGACGCCGACGGCGTCCGTCGCTATATCAGCCCCTCCGTCGAACGTTTGCTCGGATACCGACCGGAGGAACTGATCGGCCAGAACAGCTTTGGTCTGGTACACCCGGAAGATGTCCCGGAGTTGACAGCGCTTTTTGCCGAGGGGATCAAGCATCCGAGCCGGGTCATCACTAAAGAGTTTCGTTTCCGGCATAAGGACGGCACGTGGCGAACATTGGAGATGATGGGCCGCAACCTTCTCAGCGATCCTAACGTGGCGGGCATCATCATCAACTCGCGCGACATCACCAAACGCAAGCAGGCAGAGCATGAACTCGCGGAAAGTGAGCGGCGTTACCGCCCCCTCGGCGAAGGCATTCTCCATCAGGTCTGGACGGCACAGCCGACCGGCCAGCCGGATTACTTCAACCGGCGCGCGCTCGACTACTTCGGTCTGACGACTGAGCAGATGAGGAGCGCAAGGTGGTCGAGATTGGTTCATCCGGACGACGTGAAACTGTGCGTCGAACGGGCGAGAAGATCGCTTCAGACCGGCGATGACTATGAAGTGCAGTTTCGTCTGCGGCGAG
>JACCVS010000142.1 GCA_013698055.1 Acidobacteriota bacterium | reverse complement strand
ACGCGCATCCGCAAAGGAGTGACCTGGTTCAACTGCGGTTTCAGCACAAATCGCGTTCACTGCAAACAAACATCACAACCTAAGGAGTATTCCCCAATGAAGGCACAGGCATATATCATCCGCACATTTGGATTTCTTCTGTTTACTTTCCTTCTGCTGCTCGGCAATGTCCTAACCGTTCACGCACAATTCGATACTGCGACTGTACTCGGCACCGTCAGCGACACGAATGGCGGAGTAGTGCCGAATGTGACCGTGACCCTGAAGAATGTTCAAACCGGAACCCTTGCCACCGCAACGACAGATGAGAGCGGCAATTATCAGTTTACCGGCGTCAAGATCGGCACCTACCAGGTCTCGGCTGAAGCACAAGGCTTCTCAACCACCATCGCAGAGAACGTCGAAGCAACCGTCAACGCTCGCCAACGTATTGACCTGACTCTTTCGGCTGGTGCGGTCACCGAAACGGTTAACATCACGGCGGCGTCGCCGCTGCTTGAGACGGCTACGAGCGAACGTGGACAGGTCATCTCGCGCGAGCAGATCGTCAATCTGCCTTTGAATGGGAGAGCCTATGCTGATCTTGCGCTGCTCAGTCCCGGCGTCCGCAAGTCAAATCTCAATAACGCTGGCTCTGGCGGGCGCGATGCATCGTTCAACGTCAACGGCCTGCGCAGTTCCTTGAACAACTTCGTTCTGGACGGCGTCGACAACAATTCTTACGGTACGAGCAATCAAGGTTTCTCGAACCAGGTCGTGCAAGCTTCGCCGGATGCCGTCGCCGAGTTCAAGGTGCAGACCGATAACTACAGCGCCGAGTTCGGGCGCGCGGGCGGAGCTATCATCAACACTTCGATTCGCAGTGGCACGAACGACTTTCACGGCACGGTTTACAACTTCATTCGCAACACGTCACTCAACGCGACGGGTTTCTTTAAACCGCGCAGCGGCGTAAAACCTGTGCTGATTCAGAACCAATTCGGCTTCACGTTCGGCGGCCCTATCTCTATTCCAAAGTTGTACAACGGCAAAGACCGCACCTTCTTCTTTATGGACTACGAAGGCTTCCGCCGCATCACCAAGGCACTTGAGTTTGCGACTGTCCCCACGCTTGAACAGCGGCAAGGTATTTTCCGTAACGCGCAAGGTCAGCCGCTGGCGATTCGCAATCCTTACACCAATGTTGTCTATGCTGATGGTATTATCCCGCAAAACGTGAGAACGATGTTCTCACAACAAGTCTTTGCGCAACTGCCCCCGCCAAACCGTTCTTCGGGCGTGCTCGGCATCAGCGATAACTTCGAGAGCGCTCCGCGCAGCAAATTTTACAATGACAAAGGCGATATCAAGATTGACCACACAGTTAATACGCATATCACTGTCTTCGCACGCGGCTCAATGCGCAAGGTCAACAACTTTGAAGCGCCTATCATTCCGCTGCCTTTGGGAAGCCCCGCGAATGCCAACGTCCGCATCCTCAATCAGCAACTTGCGGGCGGTTTGACTTATACTTTGGGTTCAAATTCCGTGCTCGAATTTCGTCTCGGCATCTCGCGCTCGCAAGCAGGCAAAACGCCGCCCGGGCTCGGCAGTGCCAGCGCTCGCGAACTCTACGGTATCACTGGGCTGCCCGAAGATCCGACAATCTCCGGCGGCTTATACACGCAGCAAATCTCAGGCTTTAGTCAGTTGGGACGACAAGAGAGTAATCCCCAGTATCAGAATCCGACCGTCGTTAATCCGCGCATCAACTATTCATATCTGCTTGGTCGTCACAGCCTCAAAACGGGCTACGAATATCAAAGCATCAACACCGATGTTCAGGATGTCCAGCCGTTGTACGGGACAGACGCGTACGCCGGACAGTTCAGTCGTCCCGCGAATGTAAGCACGGCGAACAACCTTTATAACGTCGCCGATTTCATCTTCGGTGCTCGCTCGCAATATAGGCTTACCAACCCATTCATCGCCCGCTATCGCCAGAGGATGCACTTTGCATACATCCAGGATGACTTCAACGTAAATTCAAAGTTGACGCTTAATCTCGGACTTCGTTACGACTTCGCGACGCCGCAGTACGAGCGCGACAACCTCCTCTCGAACTACGACCCGGCAACCAACTCGATTCTTCAGGCGCGTCCCGGTTCGCTCTATAACCGCGCCCTCGTTGATCCGGACCGCAACAACTTCGGC
The DNA here is from genome assembly GCA_013698055.1 of Acidobacteriota bacterium. Classification (GTDB taxonomy): domain Bacteria; phylum Acidobacteriota; class Blastocatellia; order Pyrinomonadales; family Pyrinomonadaceae; genus QHXM01. The sequence goes on along the minus strand of JACCVS010000142.1, from coordinate 2,908 downwards.
CCGCGTCTCGGCTTCGCTTACACGCCCACGTCGCGCACTGTGATTCGGGGCGGCTACGGCCTCTCTTACGTCCACTTTAATCGGCTGGGCGGAGAAAACCTGCTCGCCTTAAATGGCCCGCAAGTCATCGGCGCGACCGTAGCGCAGCAACCCTCGCAGGGACTCTGCACCGGCGACAATTTCTTAGGCTGCTTCCGCCCGACCCAGTCCGGTTATCCGGCAGGACTGGTTGATACTTCGAGATTCACGCCGCTGACCGCGCGCATCAACTACACGCCGCGCGACACAAAGACGACTTACGTGCAGAGCTATCACATCTCTGTGCAGCGCGAACTCGTCCGCAATCTCCTGCTCGATGTCGCCTATGTCGGCAACGTTACTCGCAACCTGATCATCCTCGGGGATTTCAACCAGGCGCGTCCGAACAACGCGAGCGACCCGGCGGCGGGAACACCCTTGCAGACACGCCGTCCGATTCCCGGTTTTTCGTTTATCCAGTCCTCTTTCGCGGGCGGTGAAGCGAGCTATAACGCCCTGCAAATCAAACTCGAGCGCCGCTTCTCCGAGGGTCTCTACCTGCTCAACTCGTTCACCTTCTCGAAAGCGATAGACAATGCTCCGGGACACCTTGAGACCAGCGCGGGTGATAATTCGCGCGTCAACATCCGCAACCTTGCGAGCGAGCGCGGGTTATCAAACTACGACCAACCCATCAACAACACGACGAGCGTCGTCTATGAACTGCCGTACGGCAAAGGGCGTCGCTTTGGCAGCAACACTCCGCGAATTGTTGACGCCGCGCTCGGGGGCTGGCGTCTCACGCTCATCAACACGATGACGAGCGGACAGGTCGGGAACCTCACCTACAGCGCACCGTCGGCATTCCAGGTCAGCACCGTACTCAGCTTTCGCCCGAACATCATAGGCGACCTCGTCGTCCCGTCTGGCGAACGCACGAATGACAACTATCTTAATCGTAACGCCGTGGCAATCCCCACAGACCGCAGCCAGCCGTTCGGCAGCGCCGGGCGGAACATCATCCGGGGACCTGCCTTCTTCCAATCGGATTTGGGGCTTCACAAACAATTCCCGCTCTTCAGCGAAACGACGCGATTGGAATTTCGCGTTGAAGCATTCAATCTCTTCAACCACACTAATTTCGCCACGCCCGACTTAAACGCGTCGAACATTACGCGCGATTCGAGCGGCAACGCCATTGGCGGCACCTTCGGTACCTTCCGCCCCGGCTCCACGTTTCCGGCCCGCGAAATTCAGTTTGCACTGAAGCTCTATTTCTGAGCGACGCGCAGCAATGATGTAAAGAAATTGGTGGAATAGAAAGCGACAAACCTCTTACGAACGGCGGCGCGGATCACACTTCCGCGCCGCCGTTTTCCGCTAATCCTACGGGAGCCGTCAACGGTGCGCTGTCAACGCTCGACGTGCCGCTCACGGGGCAGGAGTTATTAGCGCGCAACGAAGCGGCAGCTTTCGGGGTAAGATGCAGACAACAGGTTCGATATATTTACCTCTTTCTAAATTGGGTAGTGGTAAAATGTAATGCTGCGGGCGGCGCTTGAGTTTAGCCGTGCGTTTCAAGGCACGGGGGCAATAACGAACCCCTAACGTCGTGTCAGCGACGAATGAATTCAGCCGTCGCTAACGCGACACGGGGCCATCTCGCCATCCATCCCGGCGTTGAAACGCCGGGCTAAAGTCAGCTTGCCGCTACGCGGCAGGAGAACACAGTCTTATATTTTCATCACCACCCTAAATTGTGGAGAAGATATTAAGTGCAGTTTCCATTCAAAACTCCAACTGAAAAAGATTTTGACGCAGCAGGCTTTGGCGTCAACGCGGTTGACCACCTGATGGTCGTGCCCGAGTATCCCGACGCCGAGACGAATACGCGGCTCGTTGAGTACAAGCAAGGAGCGGGTGGGCAAACGGCATCGGCCATCGCCGCGTTGCAGCGTCTGGGAATGCGAACCGCTTACGCCGGGCGATTCGGCACGGACGCGGAAGGCCGCTTTGGGTTGCAGTCGTTGCAAGACGAAGGCGTTGATGTGGAGTTTGCGGAAGTCATCGAGGGCGCACGCACTCAAGTCGGCTATATCATCATCGAAGCGAAGCGAGGCGAGCGCACCGTGATCTGGGATCGCGACGAGCGCCTCGCCTACGCTGCCCACGCTGCGCCCGTTGAACTAGCCGGAAAAGCGAGCGTGCTGCACCTTGATTCGCACGACCCCTTAGCCTGCGCGCGCATGGCGAGGGCAGCGCGAGCCACCGGCACAATCGTCTCCGCCGACATTGATAACGTCTACGAAGGATTGCCAGAGCTTTTGCCGCTGATTGATGTGCTCATCTCGTCGAAAGAATTCCCGCGCCTCTTGACGGGCATCGAAGACGACCGTGTGGCACTCGCCGAGATTAAAGAGCGCTATGGCTGTGCACTCGTCGGATTGACGAAGGGCGGGCGCGGCGCAACTGTTCTCTGCGAAGGAGAGTTTTTGGAAACGCCTGCTTTTCAAGTGCCCGGCGGATGCGTTGATACGACGGGAGCAGGAGACGCCTTCCATGCGGGCTTTCTTTACGGCCTCTTGCAAGGCGAAGAAATTGAGTCGAGTCTCAAACTGGGATGCGCTGTCGCGGCGCTCGGCTGTCGAGCTTTGGGCGCACGCACAGGGTTGCCGACGCGCGTGGAGTTGGATGATTTCCTGAAAGCATAAAAGTGCTCAAAAAGTTGTTCATGTTCGAGCAGCCCTTGAGTCGTTTCTCGGCGCACGAGGAAATAAATCGGGATTGTCAGTAAAGAGTGCATCAACGCCTAAGTCGAACAAGTAGTAGCTCATTTCTTCGCGCACGGTTTTGAAGCGTCCCGTATTGCTTGAGCGGAAGGTGTAGGGGG
>JACCVS010000140.1 GCA_013698055.1 Acidobacteriota bacterium | reverse complement strand
GGACGCATTCCCGGCAACTACTTCAGGCGCGAAGGGCGTCCCACTGAAAAGGAGACCTTGACCAGTCGCCTCATTGATCGTCCCTGCCGCCCGCTCTTCACCGAAGGTTATAAAAACGAAACACAGGTTATCGCCTCTGTCATCTCGGCAGACCCGGACAACAATCCGGACGTGATCGCTCTGACGGGAGCAAGCTGCGCGCTTTATCTTTCCGACATTCCGTTTCCCAATCCGATTGCTGGCGTCCGCGTCGGCCTGATTGACGGGCGCTATATCATTAACCCGACTTACGACGAAACGCGTGAGTCGCGCCTGAATTTGATCGTCGCCGGAACGGAAGAGGCCATCGTGATGGTCGAAGCGGGAGCAAGCGAGGTCTCTGAAGAGATCATGGTCGAAGCCCTGATGCTCGCGCACAAGGAGATCAATCGTCTCTGTCGCTGGCAAAGAGAACTCTACAAGGCTCTCGACATTAAAAAGCGCGAAGTCACAGCGCCCGTCCTGAACGAAGAGATGCTCGGCGAAGTCGAAAAGAATTATTCGGAGCGCCTGCGAACCTCGCTCGATACCACGCAGCAGGAGAAGCGTGACAGCTACGCGGCTGTTGATGCTCTCAAAAAAGAGGTCGTCGAATCCTACCCTGAAGATCATCCTGAGCAGCGCCAGATGGCGAAAAAGATTTTCGACCAGCTGAAGGAAACAATCTTCCGCGACGACATCCTGAACAAGCGCCGCCGCCCGGACGGTCGCCGCTTCTCGGAGATTCGCCCGATTACGTGCGAAGTCGGCTGGTTGCCGCGCGTTCACGGCTCGGCGCTCTTCACGCGCGGCGAGACGCAAGCTCTCGTCACCACCACTCTTGGGACGAAAGACGACGAGCAGTTCATGGACGACATCGAGAAGGGCGAGGTCAAGCGCCGCTTCCTGCTCCATTACAACTTCCCGCATTACTCGGTCGGCGAAGTCGGGCGCTTCGGCTCAAGCAGCCGTCGCGAGATCGGGCACGGTGCGCTCGCACGTCGCGCCATCGAAACCGTTTTGCCCGACGAAGCAGATTTCCCTTACACCCTTCGCGTCGTCTCTGACATCACCGAATCGAACGGTTCATCCTCGATGGCCTCGATCTGTGGGGGCATCCTTTCCTTGATGGATGCTGGCGTTCCATTAAAAGCGCCGGTCGCGGGTGTTGCGATGGGACTCGTGATGGAGGGCAACAAGTACGCCATCCTGTCGGACATCGCGGGCGCGGAAGACCACTACGGCGACATGGACTTTAAGGTCGCGGGCACGCGCGAAGGCATCACAGCTCTTCAGATGGACATCAAGATCAGCGGCATTAACGCGTCGATCCTGGCGGAAGCCTTAGAGCAGGCAAAGAAGGGACGCCTTCACATCCTCGACGCGATGGAGAAAACCATTGCGGAGCCGCGCGGGGACATTGCGCCATATGCGCCGCGCATCATCCAGATCAAGATCAACCCGGACAAAATCCGCGAAGTCATCGGGCCGGGCGGCAAGATTATCCGGGCGCTGGTCGAGGAGACCGGAGCCAAGATTGATGTCGAGGACGACGGCACGATTTCCATTGCCTCCGCAGACGGCGCAGCAGCACAGGCCGCTATTGATCGCATTCGCGGCATCACGGCTGAGGCCGAAATCGGCCAGACCTACCTCGGCACGGTCTCGCGGATCGTGGATTTCGGCGCTTTCGTTGAAATCTTTCCCGGCACGGACGGATTGCTTCACATCTCGGAAATCGCCGACCGCAGGGTCAAGGATGTCCGCGACGAGTTGAAGGAAGGCCAGCAAATCATGGTCAAGTGCATCGGCAAAGAGGGCAACAAGATCAAGCTCTCGCGCAAGTCCCTTTTGCGTGAGGAGCAACAGAAAGCCGAGGCTGCCGGAGCGGGCGAAAGCGAGTAAAATAGGGCAAAAAGCAGGGCAAGTAAGGCAAAAGGGGGAGGAGGATTGTCATTTCTTCACTTTTGCCTTATTTTCCTTGACAGAAGGCCTAAAGGCGGGTTTAATCGCATCCGCAAAACTGGAATCCACACAGCATTAAGCATCTTTCTCTAGCACATAAGGAAAGCCCACAAGCGGCTTCCATATTGTAAAAGATATTTTGAAAGACGATGTGAGCCTTCCATGACGGTTGTCCCGTCAAAACCAAGGGCTTTTAACCGAAGCTATCTCTTTGTGATAGCTGAGTTGCCGTCTTTAATCCAATGTTTTACTTAATCGAGTTTTTGCTCTGACAATTAGGGTAAAGTTATAGCACCCGCTTAGCAGAGCCGAAAAGATCCGAGGAGGAGCTTTTTAACGATGAGGAATCGAGCTATCAGCCCCGTCGCTACGATACTCAGCGTCTTAGTGCTGGTTTTTGTGGCATCACCCGCCCAGGCCGGCCCGGTGGCGTATTCAGAGGTTGTTCACGTCATGGGCAGCCTGCGAAGTGGCGGCCAGAGCCAGGAGCTTCGCCTGCGTAGTATCTCTCAGGATGGCGGCACACACATTAACGGCGCGCTGGTTTCGCCCAGCAAATCATCTACAGACGCTTCATCATCACCATCAGATTCAGAGCCATCATCGCTTATCTCCACCACAGCCGGATTGCAGGAAGGCCAGCAGGGCGAAGTCGAGATCATCCAGGAAGGTGACGTGACCGGCACGGTCTGCGATTGCGGCGAATTCGTCATTCCGGGCAAAGGCTTTCCGGCGTGGCTTGCGCTCGGCGGCATCCCACTGGTTTGCGTTCTGGTTGATTGTTCCCCGAATGACAAGCCTCCTCCGCCCGGCGACAACCCTCCTCCGCCAGAGATTCCAGAACCGGCGACAATCTTCCTGCTCGGCTCAGGACTTGCCGCCCTCGGAGCAAAAGCACGTCGCCGTTACAGCCAATCCAAATCGGATAACGAAGTCCCAACCAGCACGGAGGTGTAATTATGGGAGACAAACAGATCATTGCCGCTCATTCACGCGCCGCCGTTCGAGCGAGATATGCTTTCATCGCACTGGTTGCGCTCTCATTTCTCTTCGCACAGTCGTTATATATTACGGCACTGGCTGATAAGAAGAAGAAGCCCAATTACGGACACATTAAATTGTCCGTTAAAACCGTAGACCCGAACGGCTACGAGGTCCTGATTGACGGGAACGGCGCAGGCCGCACGACCGTCAGCGAGCGTCTGTTGAAGTTGGACGAAGGCTCGCATAAGGTCGAGATCGTCTTCCCGAACGGCGAGCGTTGGATACGCGAGTTCGTCGTTTCAGGTGGCCGCATCTATTGCATCGGCCTCGCCTATAGCGAGCGAGCGATTCCGATTCCAGCCGCATTGCCCTGCCCGTATCCGGTCAACGTCTCTGCGCCCGCAACCGCGAACGACGGCGAGGTCATTACCTTCGCGGCAGACGTGGCTTACAAGGGACAATCTGCGCTTAACTACACCTGGACGGTCAGTCCTGCCGGTGCCCGCATCATCAGCGGTGCAGGCACGCCGACCATCATGGTTGATACGACCGGAATCGGTCGTCAGGCCGTCACAGCTATCCTGGTTGTTGACGACGGCTCAGGCGAGCGCACGTGCAGACAGGTTGCACAGGCTTTGACGAATATTACTGTGAACATTCCGGAGCCACCTAAATCGCGTATTTACGATCAGTTTGAACCGCCTGCTTTCGACGATGTCAAAGCGCGTCTCGACAATCTCGCTATCGAGTTGCAGAACGCTCCCGCAACGCAGGGCCACATCATCGTCTACTCTGGCCGGAGAAGCCGCGTCGGGCAGGCAGATCGTCTCGCCGCTCGTGCGAAGGAGTACCTGACCAAGGATCGCGGAATTGACAGCAGTCGCCTGATGGTCATCAACGGCGGCTACCGCGAAAGCGACTACTTCGAGCTGTGGCTGGTGCCGCAGGGTGCCGAGCCGCCGCAGGCGACGCCAACCATGCAGCCAAGTGACGCTCAACCGGGGTCGGATAACTTGCGCCCGCGCCGTTCACGTCGCAGATAAGAAAGCAGTAACGAGTTAAGAGTGACGAGTGACAAGAAAAGCATTTCGCTTGTCACTCGTCACTTTTTACTTGTCACTGCTGTTAAGCGTGTGGTAACAATCGCACTGGGCGTTCCCTAAAAACTTAAACTTTACACTCTCCCAATGGCTCTCAATGGCAAACTTTTGAAGGAGGATCGTATCTTATGGCTGAAGGTGATGGCGGTGGAGGCGGCAACGCCGGTGTAGTCGCTGTGCTGGTAATTTTCGTGATCGTGGTTTTGATCGCGCTCTATTTCTTTGGTGTGTTCGGAGGTCGCGGAGGCGGCGGCTCTCCTGCGCCTACCAAGGTTGACGTAAACATTCAGAACAAGTAGAAGCCGCAAGAGATTTCCAACTCCGTTTGATGAAGAGTGGAGCAGCCGCGCACGCGCACGCTGCTCCACTTTTCATTTAGCGCGCCGGGCTGTTAGACTGAATAAAACCTTAATGGTAAATGGTGAAGAGCGAATGTTGTTTCGCCCGTCGCCATTTACCATTTACCATTTACCATTTACGAGGAAGAAGTGTCAGCACCGAACATCGAAACCATCGTCTCTCTGGCTAAACGTCGCGGATTCGTTTTCCCTTCATCGGAGATTTACGGCGGACTGGGCAGCGCATGGGATTACGGCCCTCTGGGGGTCGAACTCTGCAATAACGTCAAGCAGGCATGGTGGCGCTGGATGGTTCACGAGCGCGACGACATGGAAGGGATTGATTCGTCAATTATTCTCAATCGGTCGGTCTGGAAATATTCAGGGCATGAGGAGACATTCAGCGATCCGCTTGTCGATTGCCGCGAGTGCAACGCACGATTACGGGCTGATAAATTATCGGAAGCAATTGATGAAACATCGCCTAGTGTCTCAAAGATTGAGCGTATGGATGGCTATCTTAAAGTTAGTGGTGTCCTCAAGTGTTCTAACTGTGGCTCAACTAACTTAACGGAGCCGCGTCCCTTCAATCTGATGTTCCGTACAACCATCGGCGCTGCCGCTGAAGAGGATGATCAGAACGCACTTGCTTATCTTCGTCCCGAAACGGCGCAGGGCATCTTTATCAACTTCCTGAACGTGCAAACGACGATGCGGCGCAAGATTCCGTTCGGCATCGCGCAGATTGGAAAATCCTTTCGCAATGAAGTCACGCCCGGCAACTTCATCTTCCGCACGCGCGAGTTTGAACAGATGGAGATGGAATATTTCGTCCGCCCCGGCATGGATGAAGAGGTGCATCAGGAGTGGATTGATTACTGTTTCAACTGGT
>JACCVS010000132.1 GCA_013698055.1 Acidobacteriota bacterium | reverse complement strand
GTGAACGCGGGCATGTTCAGAGTCGGGGCGACAAAAATCACTCCGATGATGAGAAAGGCGATGGTTCCAATTTTGAGATACGACGAAAGATAGTCGCGCGGGCACAAAAGCATCCAGACTGGAAGCACGCTGGCGATAAAACCGTAGACGCCCATCAGGATGATGATCGTCGTGCGCGAGAAGGTGAAACTCGCCGCCCATGACGATTCCGCAATGCGCCCGCCCAGCCACACTGCGAAGAGAAGTCCGGCAACGCCGATGGCGCTCGCTTCACCGATTCTTCCCGGTCGGATGCGGTACATATAAAGTCCCATCAGGAGCGCGAGCGGAATAGTGAAGGCGACCGTAAACGTTCCCCACGGAGATTCGGCGAGCGCGTTGACGACGACAAGCCCCAGACCCGCAAGCGCGATGATGACGATGAAAAGAATCGCCACGCCCGCGACCAAACCTGAGAGCGGGCTGATCTCCGTGCGCGCCATCTCCGCCAGCGATTTCCCGCGCCGACGCACGCTTCCCGCCAGAATCATGAAATCATGGACAGCTCCGCCCAGACACACGCCGATGACCAGCCACAACAGACCGGGCAGGAAACCGAACTGTGCCGCCAGCACCGGCCCGATCAGCGGCCCCGCGCCCGAGATGGCCGCGAAATGATGGCCGAACAACACCCATTTATTAGTCGGGTAATAATTATGCCCGTCGTACATCGTCTTGGATGGAACGGGTCGTGTGTCGTCAAGCGCCAGAACTTTTGCCGCGAGAAAAGCGGAGTAGTAGCGATAGGCAATAGCCATCACGCACAACACGCCGATGATGATTGGCAAAGCACTCATTCGATAATTCTCCCCGGTGAGAAATTACCCGGATGTGTTAATTTGACCTCTTGAGGGCAAGCCGGAAATGGCGCGCCTGGTTAATGAGGCAGACACAATAACCTCGCATCAGGCTCAAAGCAAACACCGGTTTGCGCCTGCGCTCTTTGCCGCAGGCTCTCATCGGTAGCATTCAACCATGAGATTTTGATTGATTTTACTGCCTGATAGCGGTTAAGCTGCGTAATCCGTGGGAGCCTCTCTCCTCGTCGTTGCTCTCCAGATTTTCCCGGCGATATTTTCGCGCACACTAATACCGCACCGCGCGTGGGGTAATCACGGCGACCCGGAAGGTTTTGAATTAAGCGATCTGCCTAGAAAATGGACAGTATGCTTTGGAGCAGGCTCAACGCTGCTTCTGTCACTGGATCAAGCGCGGTAACGCCTGGTGCTGACATCTCGCCCATAACAGTTGCACCCGGAAAGCCGATGTCACCTGTTGTTGAGGCTGGCGGCGGAGGCGGTGGATTTATTACGCCTGGGGCTGACATATCACCTGCGAGAGCAGACAGGGCTAGTGCCAGTGTTAAAACAACCGTAGCGCAAAATCGTTGAAGGGTTTTCATTATGTTTCTCCTAGAAACTTTTCGTAAGCAGAAAAGTGGTTGAGCATTGGGAATAACCAAGGCCATGGACGAGCGCATAATAACACTGTACTAAGGTAAAACAGTAGCAGCAATTCATCTTGCAAATATAGAAAGGTGTAACCCTCACATGAGTTTAGCTTCTCAACTTCTCCGGCAAATAGATAGTTCTACACTTGATTACGCAGAGCGTGCGCTGTTGCGCTGCCAACTGGCAAAGGAACTTGAAGATGCGGGTAACTATGAGGCCGCCCGCGCTGCAATGGGTGAACTGTGGCAGCGCATAGGGGAGCGTCCCCAGCTTGATCGCCTTGATCAACGCGCCGCGGCGGAAGTCTTGTTACGCGCTGGGTCTCTATCGGGCTGGATTGGCAGTGCTAACCAACTTGAGGGTGCGCAGGAGATAGCGAAAGATCTAATTACTGAAAGCGCGACAATCTTTGAAGCTTTACAGGAAACGGAAAAAGTCGCTGAGGCTCATGTTGATCTTTCAATCTGTTATTGGCGCGAAGGTGCTTTTGATGAAGCGCGAGTGACGCTACAACAAGTGCTGAGCCGACTAGCCGATAAAGACAGTGAGCAAAAAGCGCGAGCTTTACTGAATAGCGGTATAGTTGAAATGCATTTGGGCAGGTTCAATGATGCGCTTCATATTTTAACCATAGCCGTGCCTCTGCTTGAAAAGAGCCAAAGCCATGCAACTAAGGGTAGATTTCACATTCAGATGGCTCTTGTCTTAAAGAAACTTGGTGTAGCGGAACAGCGCGAAGATTATACAGATCGCGCTTTGATTGAATACGAAGCTGCGAGCTATCACTTCGAGCAAGCAGGCCACACACGTTACCGCGCTCGCGTCGAAAATAATATAGGGTCTCTCCTCTTCATCACAGGAAAATTCATAGAAGCTCACGAGCATCTTGACCGTGCTCACTTACTCTTCACCAGTCTCAAAGACAACGGTAGTGCTGCACAGGTAGATGACACGCGCGCGCGCGTGCTTCTCGCTCAGAAGCGAAACTCCGAAGCTGAGAAAATCTCTCGGTCGGCTGTTCGCACGCTGGACAAAGGCGATGAGCAGTCGGTATTAGCTGAAGCATTGACGACGCATGGCGTGGCGCTAGCGCGGTTGGGGCGATACGAAGAGTCACGCTTGACGCTTGAACGGGCGATGGAAACTGCGTCTCAGGCGGGTGATAATGAAGGCGCAGGCT
>JACCVS010000130.1 GCA_013698055.1 Acidobacteriota bacterium | reverse complement strand
GCGCGGGGCGGACGGATGAAGCGATCAACGCTTACCTCTCTATTCCAGACAGGATTGATTCCTATTACGGCGGGCTGGCAACGGCGCGGCTTCTGGCGCTTAATAAAACTTCAAGACGCGCTGAGGTCAACACTCGCACCGAGCGTGTCAATGCTCAAATCAATTCGGCGGTCAATCTCTATCCGGCTCCTTATCGCGAGACTATCTTGCGTGAAGCGAGCCAACGCAAAGTTGATCCGCGCCTTGTACTGGCAATCATGAAGGAGGAGAGCGGTTTTCGACCACGTGCCAAATCACCCGCTGCTGCGCGCGGGCTTCTGCAATTTACAATTGATGCCGCGACACGATATGCGGCCCAAGTAGGTCTGAACAATTTGCGCGATGAAGACCTCTATCGCCCGGAAATCTCCATCCTTCTCGGCAGTGAATATCTCGCTGACCTTTCAAGACAGTTCCCGGATTTGCCAGAAGCCGTCGCCGCTTCTTACAACGGTGGCGAAGATAATGCCGCGCGTTGGCTCAAACGCTCCGGGCAGCGCGACCCCGGAGTCTTTACGGCAGAGGTCGGCTTTGAGGAAACCAAGAACTACGTTAACAAAGTGTTGGCGAGCTATCGCGCCTACAAAGAGCTTTACACAATTGACCTTCAACGGCGCTGACCGGGTTATGGCTCAGGGCTGAAGCCGCGATCTTCAAAGCCTGTTGCACGCTCGCGGCGTCTGAGCGCATCCTGTCTCGGATAGTGGCGCGGAATGATGCCGAGGCGAACCAGCGCGTTGCGATACTCATAGCGAACTGTCACTTCCGCGATTGAGCGCGGCTGCAAGTCAAGGTTCACCCAATTTACATCGTTTCTGACGTTGCGGCCAATCCCCGTCGCAGCCGATTCGTCATCCGGCCTCGGATAGGCTTCTGCGCTCTTCGCTCCGGCGCTATCTCGTCCCTGTGATGAAGGCGCGTCCGCTTTACGCTTGCTCTCGTTGCGTTCCATTCCATCATCTTCGTAGGGTCGTGTGGTGCGGCGTGGTGGAGTTACAACGGCGATTGGCTGCCGCTCGCGGAAGAAGACGGCGGAGATGACGCCTAAATTAGCGGTCTTTCCCAGTTTCGCGCCATAGGAATCCTGCTCCGTTGTGAAATAAAAGCGGCGGGAGCGCGACGAACTCATTTGCCACCCGCTGATTGTGATCGTCTGATACGGGCCGATGACCCATTTACTCGCCTCCCAGCCCGATGTGCGGCGCGCGTCAATCGTGTTCATCCCGTCCACCGAGAGCGCCACAGCGACGCGCACGCCCAGAGGATTTCTGATACGCAGCTCGTACTCCGCTCCTTCCAGCGCCTCCACGTAATGACGCCCTCGCGCGGCATACTCCTCGAGCGATTGGCCGTTCACCAGCACTTCTATCTCAAACCCTCCGTTAGACACTACCGCAGGCTCAGGTTCCGGCTGAGGCTCGGGAGCTTTAACCGTGAAGTTTGCTCCTGCAAGCGTTTCGACGGGCGCAAAGATAAATGCTCCGGCCAGAATCAGCCCGATGGCGGCGGCGGTGACGAATGTGATTGCTGCTTTTTTCATTTCTTCCTCCACACTTAGCGAAAATCAAAGGTCGGCTGTCGGGTGAACGCCTGACGGGGCTTTTTCTTGCGGCGGCTTTACCCTGTGCATCGGTTATTTTTCGACTTTATTGCCATAACCTGGCTGTTTCAACAGGCTACTCCTATGGTATAGATGTAGGCGAGCCTGTGGTACAAGCGGATTCGATCTATCTAAAAGTTCAATCAATTTCTTCGCGTCCCTCCTCGAACAAAAGGGGCTAGCGGCTCTTTTTTCAAACGGAATCATTTTGACGGTCGGAGGGTAAGGACTAACTGATGGCACAGAACTTAGCGACGAGAGGCGAGTCTGAGGCGCAGCCTGGATCGTTTTACGACCGAATCGCCAGCCTCTACAACCTGACATTCAAATTCAACGGCTACGGGCGTTCTCTTCATCAATACCTACGCACTCATCCGATTCCACTATCTGCCGACGCAAAAATTCTCGACGCCGGATGCGGCACGGGGCTGCTCACAGTCGCGCTGCTCAAAGCTCTCGACCTGCCTGTCAGGATTACGGCCATTGATCTTTCCGGCTCCTCAATCGAGACGGCGAGAAAGGCAGTCGAGGAGAAAGCCGGGCGCGCTGACAAAGTCTGGTTCACACAGGCTAACGTCCTGGCGCTTCCCTTCGCAGACAATTCGTTCGATTTTATAGTGACGAGCGGCGTGCTCGAATACGTTCCCTTGCGTGAGGGTTTCGGTGAACTGTCGCGCGTGCTCAAACGCGGTGGCTACATCCTTCACCTTCCCGTCAGACCGTCGCCCGTCAGCAAGATGCTTGAAGTCATGTTCCGCTTCAAGGCCCATCACCCGCGCGAGGTCGCCGAAAATACCCGCCGCTTCTTTCGCGTCGTCAAGGATTACCGCTTCCCGCCGCTTCATCCAATTGGCTGGTCGAAGACCGCAGTGCTGGCTCAGAAGAAATGAGATTACTGTCCGGCATTTATGCTTTGCTTTTATTTGCGCCTTCGCCAGAGGTGTATCAGGGAGCAGGTAGAGTGAAAATAGTCGGTTATGATTGCGGCGCAAACTTGGGTAGGTGAAGAATCGCCGTGCAGCGAGAGCGCCCATCACAGGACATCGCTCAGGAAATCCCTCGGCGTTAAAATCGGAATTCCGCGAAAAGGGTTGAGAACGAGCAAATCCGCGTCGCCGCTAATGATGTAATCCGCTTTCCCGCTCACCGCTAGTTCCAGAAATTTGTTATCCCTAGCATCTCGGCATTCGGTTATCGCGTCTGTAGCTTCTACCAGCTCGGATTCTTTAAGCAGCGCAACAAGAAAGCGCATTCGCTCCTCTTCGAGCAAATATTTATTCAGTTTCTCGCGCCCAAGAACTTCAGCCAATTCGAGCAGAACAGGCAC
>JACCVS010000122.1 GCA_013698055.1 Acidobacteriota bacterium | reverse complement strand
GCCTCGGTCGCGTGCGCGCCGCACAGGGCGACATTAAGGAGGCAATCGAATATTACGAACGTGCTGTGAGTCGTGTCCCCGACGCGGTGTTCGTCGCTATGCTCGGCGATTTGTACAAACTTGCTGGACGAGAGAAAGAGGCTGACGCGCAGTACAGGCTCGTCGAGCAAATCGCGCGACTCAGTGCCGCGAACGGCGTCATCTATAACCGCCAACTCGCCCTCTTCTACGCCGACCATGACCTGAAAGCGGAAGAGGCTTTTGTGAATGCGACAAAAGAGTATGAAGAACGGCGTGACATCTATGGAGCGGACGCCGTAGCGTGGACGGCTTTCAAGGCAGGCAAAATCACTGAAGCGCAAGCCGCGATGCGCGATGCTTTACGATTAGGCACGAAAGACGCGACGTTGTTTTATCACGCCGGAATGATTGCGCGTGCGGCAGGCGACGACGCGCAGGCGCGCGACTACTTACGGCGTTCACTCGACCTCAATCCGCAGTTCGACCCCGTTCAAGCTTTGCTCGCCCGCCAGGCTCTCGAAGGTTCAAATCGAACGGCATCACCTTAACCTTGCGACAATAGAAATAGAGGAGGAAACCATGTTCAGTTCAAAAAGCAAAAAGATCGTCTTAACCCTGTTTGTCCTTGCGGCGGCGCTTGCGATTCGGTTGACGCCGCCCGTGCGCGTCAACGCTTCCGACCACATAGACGGACCGCAACTAGCCCATGATCACGCTTCGGACATCAACGATATGTATCTTTTCCTCGACCCGAACGACAACTCCAGGGTCGTCATGATAATGACTATCAACCCATTCCAGATTTCATCCGAGATCATCGGCCAGGCTATCTTTGACCACAACCTACGATATCGGTTTGAGATTGAAAACACCGGCGACGCGATTCCTGACAGGTTCATAGATGTTACTTTCACGCGCGGGCTTGGTCGTGAAACGGGTCCACAAACTGCTACCATCAGCCTTCCCGGCAGACGCCGTGGCTCCAACTCGAGCGCTGCGAATGATCGTCATTCAAGAGGTCTCGAATTCACCGCGCCCACGACCGTTCCAATTCAAGGTGCAGACACTTCGGACATTACCCCGCCTGAGTTTGTAGTAACGACCGATTCAATGAGCGGAGCCAGTTTCTACGCCGGTGCGCCGGATGATCCGTTCTTCTTGGACAACACTGCGGCCAACCGCTTCGTGCTGTCCTCAATTCGCAATCCCGGCAGTCCCAACCGCGCGGTGTTTGCGCATCGTGCCGGTTTTAACGCGCCCGATGGCTCCGATCCCAATGCGGACAGCCAACTTGCAGGTCAGCTTCCATCTCAAACTCGAAATCAAGGTCTAAACCAAGGAGCGGGTCGTGACACCTATTCGGGTTTCGGAACCTTGCTGATCGCCATCAGCGTTCCGATGGAGCTGTTGCGCGGCACAGGCAATGAGATCGGCTTGAACGGGGTAACGCAACGTCAAAAACATCAAAGGGTCAGGCGGGATGGACAGGTCGAAGGATTTGGTGACTTCGTGACGGTTGACCGCGAAGGTGTTCCGCTCGTCAACAACGGACTCATCCCGGCTCCGCGTAAAGATGAATACAACGGCGCGACGACGCAGGATGATGCCAACGGCAGATTTAGGGCAGACCTCATCAGATCGCTACGCAATTTCGGCACGAGCGAGGCGAATATCGCCATCCTCTTGAGAATGATTCAGGAAAGAGGCGACATCCTGCGTCTCGACCTCCGAGTCCCGAACAACGGACCGGGCGGCGGCAACAATTCCGACGGCGGGCCCATGAACATGGGCGGGCGTCGTTTGCAGGATGACGTGGCTGATGCGACTTTCACGCTCATCAATAACGGACAGCCGCTCGGCGACTTCGTTGACCGCAACGACTTCGCGTTCGGCGACACGTTCCCGTTTGTCGCGCCACAAGTTCTTCCGAATCCGAACGGCGTCAACAACCGGGATACGAGGGTGCGCTTGTAACTCGCACGCGCCCGTAACGCGAAGAGGATTTAATGCACGGTCAGATGCGGAAGGAAACTTCCGCATCGCCGTCCCCGTGAACCGATGACAGTGCGCTCCGAGAGCGCGAATATTAAACCGATTGAAAGAAAGATTATCTGGGCGATCCGGTGGAGAACCTTCGGGTAACAGAGGTCGAGTGCGAGCGATCTCTTGACGATGATCCGGTAAACACGCACTTCAATTTTCTCCGCGCGCGCCTCGATTTATTTTCAGGTCGAACACGTCCGGGCGATAGTAGTGGCCCGAAACATCAAGCGTCATTTTCTCTTTATCTATCAACGTCAAATCGAGTTGGGCGGTGATGACCAACTCTTCATCGAAGACGGGTTCGACGACGTAACTTCCATCCGGCGCGATGATGCAACTCCCGCCGCGCAGCAACAGCTTTTCAGGCGTACCAGCCAATTCGCTCGCCGAAGCAAGCCCGGCGGGCAAATCTTTCGCCTTCATCAGGAGACCCGCCGCCAACACGAAACATCTTCCCTCAAAGGCATAGTGACGGCTCGCAATCTGGTGCATTTCGTGGACGGTCGGGAAGACGGCGATGTGGATGTGCTCGCCCGAAGTGTGGAGCGCCTGCCGCGCCAGCGGCATCCAGTGCTCCCAACAAACAAGCCCGCCGACGCGCCCAGCGGAAGTCTCGACGGCTTCGAGTCCCGCCGCGTCGCCTTGCCCCCAGACGAGCCGCTCTGTGTACGTCGGGATAAGTTTGCGGTGGTGATTAAGAAGAGTTCCGTCTGTCCCAAAGGTCAGCAGCGAGTTGTAGAGCGTGCCGTTGCCCGCTCCCTGTTCGACGCGCTCGTTGACGCCGATGACGATCACAACGCCGAGTTCACGCGCAACTTCGCCGAGCGTCTCTGTTTCCTTACCCGGAACGACGACGCTGTTGCGCCGCAGTTGCGCGAACACTTCCCGCGTCGGCTCGTGATTCCAGAGTGCGGCGTGGGGAGAATGGTCTAGCCACGCCGGATAACCGGGCAGCCACGTCTCGCCGAACGCGATCAATTGTGCGCCTTTCGTTGCCGCTTGCTCGATTTGTTGAATCGCTTTGGCAAGGCTGGCTTCCAAGTTCAGAAACACAGGGCTTGATTGAATAATTCCAACTCTGATCCGCTCTGGCATGACTTCTTACCTCTTAGGTTCAAATTTTAACGCCCTTGCATCTCGAAACGATGTTGGATTTTTGCCGGGATAAGACATGGTTTAGCAGTGACGGCAACCACCGCTTTTCCGTATATAAATTAACCCTTGCAGCTTCTCGCGTATTACAGTATTCTAAATGAAGTCAAACCGTTGCTCACCGCAAACGGTCTTCCCAATCTTTTACATCCATCGCCTTCCGCATTGGCGGAATTTCTTATCCTTCTTCTTGAATTACTTGTCTTGAGCAATAGAAAGTCCATGAATATGCAAGCAATCCCGCTCAATAATGAACCCGACGAGATCGACGCTAGTTATCGAAACTTCGGTTTAGAAGCCGCTTCTGATGAATTGACATCCGCCGTTGCTGAACCGGCGATAGAGGGGCTTGGGCAAACAGATACGAATCAAACTTTAACACATAGTGCAGAGTGGCTGAAAACAATCTTTGAAGTATCACGCGATGGGATACTCGTTGAAGATCACAACGGACGGATTGTTTATGTGAACCAGTCTTACCTACTTATCTTAGGGTACGATCAGCCTCAAGAGTTGCTTGGTAAGCACATCTCCCTCCTAACTTCTGACGAAGATAAAGAACGTATGACGGAGTTCGGCAGGCGTCGCGTTCGCGGGGAATTGCCCCCATCTGTGTATGAGTTCAAGGGACAACGCAAAGACGGCACGTTGCTTAATCTTGAAGCCTCGATCTCTACTTCTACCATCGCCGGCAAGACATATATCATCACCGCAGTTCGCAACATCGCCGAGCGCAACCAGGCGGAGGCGGCATTGCGCGCGGCTCATGATGAATTGGAAGCGCGGGTTGCAGAACGCACCGCCGAACTTTCACAGATCAATCGATTTCTCCAAGAGCAGATTAAAGAACGCGCGCGAATTAACGAAGCTCTCCGACAAGCCGAACAGAAGTATCATCTAATTTTCGAGAACGCCGTCACCGGCATTTACCAAACCACGCTCGACGGACATTATTTAGCGGCAAATCCGATGCTCGCGCGGATCATCGGCTACGATTCACCCGCAGAGATGATGGAAAGTGTGAAAGACCTCTACCGTCAATTTTATGTTGAAGAAGGACGCCGTGAGGAATTCGCTCGCAGGGTTTCAGAGAACGGCGTGTTGACGGCGTTCGAGTCACCTGTCTATCGCCGCGATGGTCGCGTGATATGGATTTCAGAACACGCGCTGGCGCTTCGTGATGTTGACGATAAAATAGTCGGCTATCAAGGTACGACGATAGACATCACGGATCGCAAACGCGCCGAAGAAGCCTTGCAAAAAGCTCACGATGAACTGGAAGCACGGGTGGCGGAACGCACCATTGAATTGTCACAAGCGAACGCTTATCTGAAGCAGCAGATCAGTAAACGCGAACGGGCAGAGGAGGCGTTGCGTGAGGCGAACCAGCGAGCGATTGTTGAGTACGACCACCTGCTTGACCGCATCGCTTCATTTGCACAGACCCTTGGTACGGCGCGCGACCTCAACATGATCTTTCGTGCCCTGCGCGACTTCACTCTGGCGTCTGTTCCCTCCGATGCCATTCTGGTCACGCTTTACGATCAGGAGAGCAACACCCGCAAAGTTGTCTACGGATGGATTGATAATGCGGAACTGGACTTATCCGAACTGCCGTTAGTGCCCGTTGGAGATGGGCTGGCAGGGCAGGCAATTAAATCCGGCGAAGTTCTCATCAATAATGAATTCAAGAAGCAGGTCGAGGAAAGTAAGGTAAAAATCCCGATTGGCACGGATATGGACGTATCGGCATCCCTCTCTGCGCTCACTGCGCCGATGACCGTGATGGGTCGCACTGTCGGGTGCGTCGAAATTCAGAGCCGAGAATCTGATGCCTACGAGTCTGGACATGCCACCGCCATGCGTATGGCAGCAAACCTCGCGGCCAACGCCATCGAGAACGTGCAACTCTATGAGCGTGAGCGCGAGAAGGAAGAACAGCTTCGCCAATCACAAAAGATGGAAGCGGTCGGGCAGTTAGCAGGCGGTATCGCACATGACTTTAATAATCTGTTGACGGTTATCACAGGCTATAGTGATTTGATGCTGAGAGGACTTCGCCTGAATGATCCGCTCCGTCAGAAAATCGAGCAAGTTAAAAAAGCAGGTGAGCGCGCGGCATCCTTGACTCGCCAACTTCTCGCCTTTAGCCGTAAGCAAGTACTACAACCGAAAGTGTTAGCCCTTAATGAGGTGGTTGCCGATATGGACAAGATGCTTCGGCGATTAATCGGCGAGGACATAGACCTCATGACAATACTTGAGCCTTCGTTGTGGCAGGTCAAAGCCGATCCGGGACAGATCGAGCAAGTGATTATGAACTTGGGCGTGAATGCCCACGATGCGATGCCGAAAGGCGGCAAGCTCACCATCCAAACTGAAAACATTGTAATTGATGAAACGTACGCTGCACGGCATATGACCGTTAAGCCCGGAAGGTATGTCATGCTTGCTGTTAGCGATACCGGAACAGGTATGGATACAACAACGCAAAAGCGCATCTTCGAGCCTTTCTATACGACTAAGGATCAAGGCAAGGGGACGGGTCTCGGCTTGTCAACCGTGTACGGAATCGTTAAGCAGAGCAATGGCAGCATTTGGGTTTACAGTGAAGTCGGGCTAGGCACAGCGTTCAAAATTTACCTGCCGCAGTTTGCCGATGAGGTAACCGAATCCGCGCCGCGTGCGCTGGCTATCGAAGCGTCTCAAGGAACAGAGACCGTCTTGCTTGTGGAAGACGATGAAACCGTGCGTGAGTTAGCACGTGAGACGCTTGAGATGAGCGGCTATCATGTGCTGACGGCGGCAAATGGCGATGCGGCGTTGTCGTGTTGTGAGCACTATGAAGGTCAGATTCACTTGATTCTCACTGATGTCGTGATGCCGCAGATGAGCGGGCGCGAGTTAGCTGAACGTTTAACCGTCTTATATCCTGAGACGCCCGTGCTCTATATGTCAGGGTACACGGATGATGCGATTGTGCATCACGGCATTTTGGAAGAGGGCGTAGCTTTCTTGGAGAAACCATTCACGCCGAACATATTAACACACAAAGTCAGAACGGTACTGGATGGGCGCGATAGCGAAACGCGTCGAACGACTTTACGCCGCTGAGTTGTCTTTGCAATGTCGGCGAAGATTATAGCTATCAGACTTCACCGCTCTATCCATCGGGTTTCCACGCCGCCGAGTTT
>JACCVS010000102.1 GCA_013698055.1 Acidobacteriota bacterium | reverse complement strand
TGATGGCGTACACGATGGTCTTGAAAGCCTTCGATCTCTTGCGCCGCGGCGAAGACAAAGTGAGCACGAAGTTCGAGGTGCCGATGGGCGAGCGTCGCGGCGTCGGCTTCTGGGGCGCGGGGCGCGGCTATCTCTCACACCACCTCACACTCGACAAGGGCGCAATCACAAACTACCAGATTGTCACGCCCTCGACCTTCAACGCTTCGCCCAAAGACCCGTTCGGCAACCCCGGCCCCTACGAAGAGGCCGTGCTGAACACGCCGATCCTCGAAGACTTCGACCAGCCATCAGACTTCACCGGTGTTGATATGCTTCGCGCCATCCGCAGCTTCGACCCTTGTATGCCCTGCACGACGCACATCTACGGCGGCGAGCGCGAGATCGTGCGCGAGGTCAACACCTGCGCCTGCTCGGCTGAGGGTTAGCCATTGTTGCAGAATGCGGAAAACGGTTGATAAAATAGCGTACATTCACTCCGCATTCGGTGTTCCGCCGTTGATATGATGGTTTTAGTTTCAGGCATCGGCTATTCCAACATGAGCGACATGTCCTTCGGTCGCGTGTTGTATGGCAAAATGGCCGAGATGAGTTGGCCCGCTCACGTCCATGTCGAAGACCTCAATTTCGGGCCCGTCATGATCTACCAGTGGCTCGAAGAATATCCTGTAAAATTCGACAAGCTCATACTCGTCAGCGCAGCCAATCGCGGGCGCAAGCCGGGAACGCTGGAGGTGTATGCCTGGGATGGAAAGATGCCTGATGAGGCTGGCATACAGGCTTGCGTCGGGGAAGCAATCACCGGCGTCATCAGTCTGGAAAACCTTTTGATCGTGTGCAAGCAGTTCGGCGTGCTGCCCGATGATGTAACGATCATCGAAATTGAGCCGCAGAATGAGGAGTATGGGTTGGAGTTCAGCCCCATCGTCGCCGCTAAAGTCGGCGAGGCGATTGAGATCGTCAAGAGTGAGACGATGAAAGTTGGCGTTTGATGAGCGAAGTGTTAGTTGAAGCGTACGACGCTGAAGAGCTACTCGGTCAGTTGAGTTCGCTCGTCGGAGAGCTGGAACAATACCCGGACACGGAGGCTCGTGAGAAAGCTCTTGACCTCGTGCAGATCATTCTCAAACTCCACGGCGAGGCATTGCGCCGCATACTTGCTACGTTTGAATCACTGCCGTTGAAAAGTGACATCTACGCGCGAATGCTGGGAGACGATGTCATCCGCGCGATTCTGACCGTACATGATCTTCTGCCGGAAGAGTTGGAAGCGAGAGTGGCGAAAGCAATTGAAGAGTTGCGCCCCTTCTTGATCTCGCAAGGCTGTGACGTAAAGTTTCTCAGCGTGGTTGACGGGCGCGCGCAATTGCGTTTGATGCGCAGTGGGAAAGGCGCACCTCCCGTGGCGGCGTTGAAACTGGAAATCGAGAAGGTGCTCGACGTAGCTGCGCCTGATCTCCTGGGGATTGATATTGAAGGAATGGCCGAGCTGCTTGAAGCTACCGCGAGAGCCGCGGCGATGTTGGGTGCGATGATCGCACCACCGCAAAGTGAGACGCCGCCGCCGCCCGCTAAGCTCGTACAAATTAAAAGACCGCGACCGGACACAACGAACGTGGGCGGCATGTGGGTTTCGGTCGTTCGCTCCCTGGGGTTCGAGGACGGGCAGTTCAAGGTGATCAATTACGCCGAGATCAACTTGCTGGTCTGTAAACTCGACGGAGATTTCTACGCTTTCCATAACGCCTGCGCCGCCGAACAGGGGAATCCGCTCGACGAAGCGGTGTTTGATAGCCCGATGCTCACCTGTGCCTGTCACGGGTACAGTTATAACCTCAAGCGCGCGGGCGCTTGCCTGGAAAGGCCCGAACTGCGGCTTGAGTCTCTGCCGTTGAAAGTTGAAGACGATAAAGTAAAGGTCGCCATCTCGTAAGGAGATTTTATGCCGGATCACAAGCAACATAATGTGGGAGACCCATTGAATAGCATCTACTGGCGGGACGAAATCTTGCAAGTGATGTACTGGATGACAGGCGAGGGTCTCGGTCAAGAGTTTGCTCTCGCCGACCTGCAAAAGTTTCTCCAGACAGAAGAAGCGGTTTTAGCAGGTAATCTGGAATTGATGGTTGCCGGTGGACTGCTTGAGAAAATCGGAGCTAAATATACTCTGACGCCGCTCGGGCATAAAGAGGGCGGGCGGCGCTTCGCTGATGAATTCGAAGAGATGCTCAAGCCAGGCCACTTCGAGTGCGACGAGCCGGATTGCGACTGCCATAATTCTGAGTCAATCGAGGGGATTTGTAAGCACCTGTCGCCGCAGATGTAAAATCAGTTATTACGCCGGTGTTTTTACCTCGGTGTCCGTTCAAATGGGGATGACGAGATGTCGAATCCAAAACGTGATGAAGCAGATGTGCTGAAAGGATTGGCCGCCGGAGTCATCGGCGGGTTGGTCGCTTCGTGGACGATGAATCAATTCCAGGCCTGGTTGAGCAAGTTGATGGAAGGCACTGAGAGGGCACACGGAGCGCAAAGCTTGCAGCAAGGCTCACCGCAACACGGCATCGGTCGAGAGTTACAGGAGCGCGGCGAGGAGAATGAAGAGGACGATGCGGCTGAAAGAGTAGCCAGCGCGATTTCTGAGGCTGTCTTCGACCACCCACTCACCGAAAGTGAGAAAGAGATTGGCGGTGCCGTCGCTCACTACGCGATGGGCGTCACGTCAGGTGCAATTTACGGAACGGTGGCGGAGATGTTGCCTGAGGCGGCAATCGGTTTAGGGTTGCCGTTTGGCGTTGCGGTCTGGGTCATCGCGGACGAAGGCATTGTCCCTGCACTCGGCCTTTCAAAGGGGCCGAGCGAATACCCGATCTCGATTCACGCATATTCGTTAGCCTCACATCTCGTCTTCGGGTTGACGGCGGAAGTGGTCAGAAGCACTGTCCGCAGAGCATTATGATGTGCTCTTGAGAGGTTAATTATGGGAGTGCCCATTTTGTCTGTGCCGGAAGAGAATGCCTGCGGGTGTATTGACCGCTCCGATGATGAAGGGTCAGATTGTTTGTGTTCTGCGACCGGGCTGGTGCAAATCATCGGTCGCAAGTTCGCATTGCGGATACTCTTTCTGATCGGGGATCACAGCGATATACGCTTTAACGAGATCAGAAGCCAGATGGACGACATGAGCACGTCCACGCTTTCCATCAGGCTCGCCGAACTTGAGCGGGCGGGCTTGATCAAGCGACGGATGTTTGCCGAGATACCGCCGCGAGTCGAATACACACTGACGAAAGAGGGCGATAAACTGCGCCGGAGTCTCTTCGCCCTCTCTAAATTCGCCACCCGTAAATCTACCTCAGATTGACCTGCGCCCATGATTGATTTGTTTGAGAAGGGTGCGGGGCAAAACCATCCACAGTTTTCTTCATCGCATACAGGCGAAGCACACCGGCGACGGGTACATTTACCGCTTCTTCGTCAATAGCGATGTGTATTGATTCGGCGGCGAAGCGTTGTACCTCTAACGGATCGGATGCCTGCATGCCCTGTTCCACCACACGGTCAAACTTTTCGCCCGCGTAGTACCAGCGGGCAAAGGGTCTGCCGGACTTTGAGTAATAGATAAGCGCTGGCAGGAAGAGAGGATTGGCGTCGTTTTGATTCGACAAGCCTAAGTTGAGATCGAATTCGCCTGAGTTCAAGCGTGAAGCATAAGAGCCGACATCCGGCAGCTTAGCCCATTGCACGTCTATCCCCACTTGCCGTAGTTGGGCCTGCATTAACTCTATTGTTCCAGCATCGAGTTCCGTACTGGCTAGCATGACAAGCCGCAATTTCCGTCCATCTTTCTCGCGCACCCCGTCCTGATCCATGCGCCAACCTTCCGCGTCCATCAGCTGCGCCGCCTGTTGCGCATCGTATGTGAATCCTTTGACCAGATTAGCGTGTGGGCCAAGAATCGCCGGGACGGTCATATTCTGCACGTCCGCGCCCTCGCCTCCCCAGACCTTCTCAATCAATTCCCGGCGGTTAAGGGCGTAGCCTATCGCACGGCGCAGCATCCGGTTTGATAACAAATCGTAGGGCTTGTTGCCGTGAGCGTTGATTTGAAAGCTCAAGAGAAGCCCGACCGGAGCGCGTTCGACCGTGAAGTCTGAGCGGCCTGCGATTGTCGAGACCTGCTCGCGCGGAAGGTCTATGACGAGGTCAACCTCATTGTTAAGAAGCGACAAAACTCTGGTCGTCGCATCCGGGAAAAAACGAAAGGTGATGCGATTCAAGCGGGCTTTCTCTCCCCAGTAATCCTCATTGCGCTCAACGATGATGCGTTCGTTTCTCTTGTATTCCACCCAGCGAAAGGGGCCTGTCCCGACGGGTTTGATGGAAGGGTCTGTATTGGGAGCAAAGATGCTGTAGTTGGGATGAACGAGTTGCTGCGGCAAAGGGAGATTCGGTTGCGTCGGAGTAATGTCAACGGTGAAGTCATCAACAATCTTGATTGAATTTTCGTCTAGAAAGCTGTAGCCGAATCCTCCCTTGACGTGTTGCGCGATAGACGACTGAACGGCGCGAGCGTTGAATTCCTGCCCGTCGTGGAATCGTATCCCGCGACGCAGGTAGAAGCGCCAGGTGTTTTGGCCCACGTACTCGAAGCGCGTTGCCAAAAGCGGCTCGACGCCGTAATCAGGAGTAAGACGAACTAACGTCTCCGCGACATTGGTGTTGAGCGGATAGACTCCCAAACGAGCTTGAAACGCTCCCGTCGCACTCACGTCAGCGCCCGCCCCGACGATTAATTCTTGCTTACTGGCTGAGGCACGATTAGCGTCCCCCTGACAGCCCGCGAGGATAACAAGCGATAGACAGAGAATCAGGCAGACAACACGAGAAGAAAAGGTGCAGGCCAAGCCGAAGTCATAATTCAGTCTGAGCCTGCGAGCAACTGCTAGGGCGCGTCTTCTTCCGGTCATTCCTCGCCTTAATAAGTTATGCCGAGGCCGCCGTAGACGTTGATTCCCGGCAGCGGATTGTAAAAGCGGCGCGCGGCGTCATTGATTAGAGCGAAGGCAGAGTATCTTCGATCAAAAATATTATTGACGCCGATAAAGGGAGAGAACTGAAGCTTCTTCCCGTTCTCACGTTCGTGCTCGTAACCAAAGCGCAGGTTAGTAACTGAATAAGGAGGATTGACGCCATTATTGGCATCATTAGTAAAGAAGCGCCCGACATACTGGCTCTCCACTACACCGTAGATTCCGATTGGCATCCGGTATCGTAACTCGCCGTACAATTGGTGCTTGGGCACGCCGGGCAACCTGTTGCCAGTGAAGTTGCTGACGCCGTTATTGAAGCTCTCAAAGGTAAAATCGGAAAAGCTGTATGACGTTGAGAGTTGAAGTCTGGGAATGCCTGTTAACCGTGAGCTAACCTCGAATCCGTTCTGTTTGACTTTGCCAACATTCTGGAAGGAGTTGTTTGGAAAAGTTCCGAACGGGCTGATGAAGTCACGAATATCCTGGCGGAAGAGAGCCGTATCAAAAGTGAAGCGTCGCCGGAAAAGTCCACCGCGGGCTCCGACCTCATAATTAGTGGAAACCTGCGGTTTGAGATTGATGTTGAAGCCAAAGACACCGCCGGGCAAGGTTCGCAGTTCGCCGATGACGGGCGTCTCAAAGCCTCTGCTGAAGTTGGCATAGAAAGAAAGATCAGAAGTGGGCTGATAGGCGAGGCCGATCTTGGGCGTAAACTTGCGGAAGGTCAGATTCGCTTTCGGCGCAGTCGTGACAAAATTCCGCGAATTGAAACGAACCTCATCAAAGCGACCGCCGACTGTCAGCGTCAAATTTGGACGGATGCTGAATTCTTCCAAACCATAGACTCCAGCCGTGTTCGCGTGTTCTTTCAAATCAGAAGTTACACGACTCGTGATACTGCTGGTCGTCTTCGTCGAGATTGGCGTGTTCTGATATTCGAACCCGGCGGTGAAGCGATTGCCGAATTCGCCGATGGAACTTGTGTTGAGGTAACGCACGTTGAAGCCGCGATTGATGAAGCGCTGCCCGATGAAGACACCGATTTGCCGGAAGGGCACGAGGCGGCGGGGAATTAGATAGCCCGTTATCTCCAGATCATCTTTGCCAAAAAGCTCGCGATGATAGATGAGCGCCAGACGAGTCTCTTTCACGACTGCATAGACATCGTTAGCGATAAATGTCGGGTCTGCCTGGCGCGGATTCTGTGCGAACTGTTGCGCGGTAAGCGGGCCGGGAGATTGTTGGAAATTTCTATCGAAGCCGAGAATCGCCGTCAGGCTAGAGCGCGTGTCAGGAGTATAACTGAGCTTGGAATGAAAGCCCGAACTGTTGAATCTTGAATGAACGCGATAGCCGTTCTGATCGTTGCGAAAGAAACCCGCATAATAGCTGAACTTGTTTCTCTGTCCTCCAAACTTGAAATGCTCCTTGTAAAGCTGATAGCTACCCACCGTCTGACGATAACCCATGAAGAACTCTGGCCGTCCTCCTTCCGTCAAAATGTTGACGACGCCGCCAGACTGATTGCCGTAAAGAACAGACGAAGGGCCTTTGAGGACTTCAATGCGCTCAACTGATTGCAAGTCAATGTTGGTCAAATCCTGCGCCGACCCTCCGGCGTTATTTTTGGGAATGCCGTCCACCAGTACTTTGACACCGCGCACGCCGGAGCCAGCCGGACTGTTGGCGCGCGTTCCGGCCCCGCGAATAATAATACGGACTCTGGAGCCGTTCCCGCCCAACTCATCTTCGACCCTCACGCCAGCCACACGTTTGAGCGATTCTTCAAGAGTGCTGGCACGCTGTCCCAGTTGAATATCTTCTTGCGGGATGACGCTCACTGCGCTGGAAATTTTCCCGATCTCCTGCTCGCTACGTGTTCCAGTGACAACCACCGTCTCCAGTACATCTGTTACTTCCAGAGCGACATCCACCGGATATGCTTGCGGCGCATCTACCCTGATTGATGAAGAATTTCCTTGCCGAAAGCCCTTCCACGTGACAGTGATTTTATAGTTGCCGGATGGGACGTTCGAGAAAGTGTATTGGCCCGCTTCGTTCGTAGTTTGCCTGCGCGATTTATTGTTGGCGGTGTTGAGTAGTTCGACTGCGGCTCCCGACACGACCGAGCGCATAGGATCGGTCACGGTACCAGAGACTGTAGCACTCGCCTGCGATTGTGCCTGGGCCATCCGGGAAACTCCCACGCTCATAATCAGCGCGCAGCATAGAAGAAGCAGGAGGATCCTGCTTCGTGAGTTGATGGAAGAATTACGAGAAGAAAATAAGCCCATTGGATACCCCTTAGTCACCTGTCAGAAGTTTGATGGCGCGGTTTTTTTCCGCTTAATGAAACTGAATAAAACTTGCCGGGAGCCGTTCCAGCACTAGACCAGACGGAATAAACTTTCGTCTCTTGCACCAAGTTCTAATAATCGAAGTAAAGAATTAAATACAGCTTTCAACGTTCGTTTGTCAAAAACAATTTTGGGAAGGAGGCCAGTTGGAGCGATTGATTGTGAGCAAATCAACAGAGAATTGTTATTTCAAGCGAGGATCAAGAGCGTCGCGCAACCCGTCGCCGAGCAGGTTGAATCCGAGCACCGCCAGACTGATCAGCAACCCTGGATAGATCATCAACTGCGGCGCAGCATGTAGAAAGGGCCGCCCATCGTTAAGCATCGCTCCCCATTCAGGTGTCGGCGATTGAACTCCCAGGCCTAGAAAGTTGAGACCTGAGATAGCTAAAATCAGGCTTCCAATCTCCAGCGTGGCAAGCACAATGATCGGCGCAATCACGTTTGGAATGATGTGGCGAGTGATAATCCGCGCGGGCCTCACACCTGCGCTTCGCGCCGCTTCGATGAATGGTCGCTCGCGGAGCGAGAGCACGAGAGAGCGCACAATCCGCGCGTAAGACGCCCACCAGACGCTGATTATTCCGATCAGCACGCTGCTCATCCCAACACCGATGAAGCCCGTGATCGCCAGCGCCAGAATGAGCAGCGGAAAGGCAAGCAACAAGTCCACCACTCGCATGATAAAGGTGTCCACCCACCCGCCCGCGTAGCCTGACACTGCGCCTACACAGATGCCGATCATCAAGACCAGAAGCGAAGCAAAAAGGGCTGACATCAGTGTGACCCGCGCGCCATGGAGCAGTCGGCTCAACAGGCAGCGTCCAAGATTATCCGTGCCGAGCGGAAACGCCATGCTCGGAGACGCGAGACGCGCGGACGTGTCCTGTGCTGCCGGGTCGTGTGGCGCAATCAGCGGCGCAGCCAGCGCGAGCGTGATGAGAAGCGCGATAATGAAGAGTCCCGCCAGCGCGGTTCGGTCGCGTGCGAGACGGCGGAGAACGTCTTGCCGATTGATGGCGCGCCACGAAACCAAGCCAGCCCTCTGGCCCATCATCTCGAACGGCTCGCGCGCGGGTACGCTCTTTAGAATTTCACGCTTGTCGTTCATTGACTCGACCGCATTCTCTTCGCGTAACGGATACGCGGGTCAATCCACAGGTACGAGAGATCAGTCATCAGGCTGAGCACGGTGAAGACCGCGCCCATGAACAGCACGAAGCCCTGAATCATCGGATAGTCGCGGTCGTAGATCGAATCCACCAGAAGCTTTCCGATGCCCGGCCACGCGAAGATGTTTTCCACTATCACCGCGCCGCCCAGCAAATGACCGAAAGCGATAGTGGTCGCCGTCAGCACAGGAATCAACGCACCCTTCAAGGCGTGTCGCCAGATAATCGCCCGCTCGCTCAATCCTTTGGCGCGAGCCGTGCGGATAAAGTCTTCGCCGAGCACTTCCAGCATATTCGATCTGGTTAAGCGAGCGAGCGTGGCTGCCGTTCCCAGTCCGAGCGTCAGCGCAGGCAGCACGAACGCTCCCTCTCCTTCGCGTCCGGCCACAGGCAACCAGCCGAGAGCGAGAGCGAAAACGAGGATCAGTAGGTAAGCCAGCCAGTAGCTCGGCAGCGAGGCTCCCAGCAACGCACCGACCCTTGCCGCTTGATCGAGCCACTTGCCGCGTCGCACCGCAGACAGAACGCCCAAAGGCAGTGCGATCATGAGCGCGATAAAGAGGGCTGCAAAAGCTATCAGGAGCGTTGCCGGAAAGTGTGCGGCAATCTCAGAGAAGACCGGCTCTCTGGTTCGGAAGGAGCGCCCCAGATCGCCTCGCGCGGCAGCCGCGAGCCAGCGCGTATAGCGCACCGGCAGGGGAGCGTCTAGGCCGAATTCGTGGCGAATGGCGGCGACCTGAGCCTCGCTCGGCGGTGCATCCGAGAGACGCTGCGCGATGACCAGCGCCGGATCGCCCGGCGCGAGGTTGCTCAGCATGAAAGCGAGCACGGAGATGCCAAGCCAGAGGGGAATGAGCGAAAGGATACGAATGAAGACGTAGCGTTTCATCGGTTGAGAGAGATCGTATCCCAACGCTGATTCAACAGTGAAGGATGGGGAGTGAAGCCCTCCACATCGTCGCGCATCGCGTAGAT
>JACCVS010000099.1 GCA_013698055.1 Acidobacteriota bacterium | reverse complement strand
AAAAACTTCATGAGCTTAAACAAGGCACACGCCCGCACATACGATGAGCGAGCGTGTACCGAATTGTCTGTTGGCTTACTTGCCCGCGCCAGCAGCCGCGCCGCCCATCGCCTTGTCGAGGGCGATCTTCCAATTGCCGTCTTCTTTGACGAAGGGAATTGTCTCCCAACTGCCCTTCTCGTCCTTGACCATAACCGTAGCCGTGTCGCCCGTGATCTTTTCGTCTTTGGCCTCGAAGCTCGCGGACGGGCCTGATGAACTAGGCTCCTTAAGCGCCTCGTCCAGAGTCTTGTTCTGCGCCTTGGCGAACTTTTCCATCATCTCCAGCGAACCCTTGGACATCGCGCCTTTGATGCCCGCCGGGTCTTTCGCCTTGACGGCATCATAAAAGGCTTTCGCGGTCGCGGTCGGCGATGAGCCAGACCCGCCACACGCCGCTGCGACCAGAGCCAGCGCTATTAGCGCGACGACGAGCGTGGTTGTTTTTTGTGTCTTCATTGAAAATCTCCTTCGGGTGCTTTGTGAACGCTTCCCGGTGGCCGCGTCCTTACTGCTTCATGCAGAGCACGCACGCCCGTCGGTTCACTTAAATTTTAAGAGCGACGAAGTATACAACATTCCGGTCGCTCGCCTCTAGACAAACCGGGTCTTCCCGCGCAAGCAATAAAAGCGTTTCGAGGCCTCTGCCCGGTTAATCTCGGAACCTGCGGGGGTTAAGAAAACACAGCCCCTTTATTGACCGCGCAGCCAAACGCCAATTATTATCCTTGCCGGTCGAGGGAAACCGGCGCACGCTTCTCTCATCTTAAGTATCGCGAGTCACAAGACTCAGAGCGACACTCGCTAACAATAATTCCCGACTTGAGCAACAAGAGCGCTTCATGCTGACAAAATCTTCCTCCATTTCGCTCCAACGCCCGCGCATCACTCGGGCGAGACTTTCTGGAATCCCGCTCATCAATTGGGCAGCGTTCATACTGATAGGTGTTGCCGTGGCGTTTAATGCGGGTTGCGGCGGAGCGGTGAGCAACACGGCGGGACAGCCAAGAGAGCAACAGCGTGAGCGCCGCGTTACCAATCAATCGCCTGACGGCGTGAACAACAGAGGAACAAGCCAGACAAAGATGTCCGATACAAACGTCGAGAAGAAAGAGACCACTGCTCCGACCCCTTTTTACACTCAGTTGAAAAAGGCGCTTCGCGGGCGCAAGCTGAAACTCGAATCGGTTTGTGACATGAGCAATCCCGTGTCCCGCCGTGTGCTCGAAGATTACGGCGCAATGTTTTTAGCCGCGAACAGCGTGACCCCGCCGCCCGTCTGCGTCTTCAAGAACGAAGAAGAGGTTTCCGAATTTCAAATAAGCGCGAAGTTCACTACTGCCATCGTCGGTGGCGACCAGATCGAACTGCAACCGGCGGCGATGAGTGCCCTGCTGGCAGCGCGTGAAGAAGCCAAGGGCCTGGGATTGAACATCACGCCGCGCGGCGGTTCAGAGGCCGCGACCCGTAGCTACCAGGATACCTTCCGTTTATGGAACACACGCTTTCTGCCCGCGCTTAGATACTGGAACAGCCGTGGGCGGCTCTCAAAAGAACAGGTCACAGCCCTGCGTCGGCTTCCGCTCGGCGAGCAGGTGCGCGAGGTATTGGAACTCGAAAAGAGCGGCATCTTTTTCAGCAAAGATTTCTCAAAATCCATCTTGTACTCCATCGCCGCGCCCGGCACATCGCAGCACTTAGCTATGCTGGCTCTGGACGTGGAGCAATTCGCAGACGAGCGCGTGCGCCGCATCCTTGCCCGCCACGGCTGGTTTCAGACGGTCAAGAGCGATCTGCCGCACTTCACTTATCTGGGATTAAAAGAGAAAGATTTGCCCGCCCGCGGACTGCTCCCCGTCATCTCCGGCAAGCAACTGTTCTGGATTCCCAACATCGGCGAATAATTGAGAGAGAATGAAACGTTGTCCCACATGCCGGCGCACGTATACGGACCAGACGCTGAACTTCTGTTTGGAAGACGGCACAGCGCTCCACAGCGCGACGGGCGCTACTAATACTGCTCAGGACGAGACGCTGGCGCTCAATGCAAATGAGCCGCCGCCCACAGAAATACTTCCACCCGGAATCGCGCCGACCATCCGAGCGCAAAAGCCTCCCACGACCGTGAGACAGGAGGCGCGTGCCACCAGACATGAGTTTCAGGATTTAGCC
>JACCVS010000094.1 GCA_013698055.1 Acidobacteriota bacterium | reverse complement strand
GTGCGCAGCCGCGACGTGCCACTGCTGATGGGCGTCGTGCTGATAACTTCGATTGCCGTGTTAATCGGCAATCTGATCGCGGACATCCTGCTCAGGTTCAACGACCCGCGCCTTCGTGAAGATGCAGGCAGAGGCGTGACTCCGGCCAAGACTCAGACGCCTGCGCCCGCTGCCTGATAGGAGATGATGAACGAAACGGCAGAGCAAATGGAGGATGCTTCTCTCTCAGGAGAAGAGACGCGCGAGGAAAAGCGAGAGTCGCGCTTTGTTCGCGTTCTCAGGTTCGTTCGGCGTCGCAAAAAATTCGTCGCCGGACTCTGTCTCGTCGTCTTCTTTTACGCGGTCGCGATCTTTGCCGATTTCCTCGCGCCTTACGATTACCGCTCGCAACTTCGCGGCGAGCCGATGTCGCCGCCGAACGAGATTCACTTCCTCGATGTGGAAGGCAACTGGCACGCTCGCCCCTTCATCTACGCGCGCCGCATGGTTGATCCGCTCGAACGCCGCTACATGGAAGACACATCGCGCGCCTATCCGCTCGCCCTTTTGACGAAAGGCTATAGCTATAAACTTCTCGGAATCTTTCCAACGACCCGTCACCTTTTCGGCCTGCGTGATGAAGGCGGAACGAGGCAGCCGCGTGTGCAACTGCTTGGCACGGACACCTTGGGACGCGACCGGTTTTCGCGCCTGTTGATAGCTTCGCGCTTCTCGCTTGTCATCGGCCCCCTGGGGACGCTGCTGGCAAGCGCGCTCGGAATCTTCATCGGATGCATCGCGGGTTTCGGCGGGCGCTTTGTTGACGCGACGTTGATGCGCGTGGCGGATGCGATGATGGCTTTACCGACTCTGGTTTTAATCCTGGCAGCGCGCGCCGCGTTTCCGCTTGAGCTGCCACCTGCGCGTGCGGCCTTTTTGATGATTTTGATTTTCGCCCTCGTCGGCTGGGCGGAGATGGCACGGCTGGCGCGCGGGCTGGTGCTGGCACTCAGAAGGCGCGAGTTTGTGCTGGCAGCAGAGAGTCTGGGATTGTCAAAAATGCGCATCCTGTTTCGGCACATTCTGCCGAACGCCGCGCGGCCTCTGCTCGTGCAGGTGACGTTGATGCTGCCATATTTTCTGTTAACCGAGACGGCGCTCTCTTTCCTCGGTGTCGGGTTGCAGGAGCCGGAAGCGAGTTGGGGCAACATGCTGGCGGCGGCAGGTGACACCAATCTTCTGCGCAATCATCCGTTCACGCTGCTCGCGCCCGCATTCTGTATCTTCGGCTTCGTTCTCGGCGTGAGGTTATTGAGTGACGGGTTGAAAGCCAGGGATGCGAGAGGAGCCTCGTAGGAATGTTGAGGTTTCGGCAGAAGCGAGATGTTTAAGCCTAATGCAATGTGGGACAATATCAATTCGGTGCCGGTCAAAGAAAGGTGATATGGAGGAGATTATGAAAAGGACGATTCTTTTTCTTTCGTTGATGCTGCTCGCGCTGGGCGGATGCAAGTTTAGTAGTGTCAACAAGACGAGCGGATCGGGCACGATGAAGCTTGAGAAAAGGAATGTTCCAGCCTTCGTGGCTCTGGACATCTCCGGCGCTTATGATGTCGTGGTCGTCGTGCAGAAGGAGCAGAGCCTGGAGATTGAAGGCGACGACAATCTGCTTCCTCTCATCAAGACAGAAGTCAACAATGGCGTGCTTGAAATTAAGAACGAGAAGAGTTTTGACACCAAGAACAAGCTGCGTGTGCGAATCTCTGTTGCGAACCTCGATGGTATCACCACTTCTGGCGCGAGCGAATTTACCGTGTCCAATATTAAGAGCGATGAATTTAATGTCAATGCTTCGGGCGCGGGCAACATGAAACTTTCCGGCGAGACGAAATCGCTCAAACTCGACACATCGGGCGCGTGCGAGGTAGATGCTAAAGACCTGCGCGCCGAGAAAGTCTCTGTTGATTCCAGCGGAGCGTCGAACCTGGATGTTTATGCTACGGAAGAATTGCTCGTGGACGCGTCCGGCGCAGGTAACGTCAATTACTATGGCAACCCGAAAAAAATTGATGAGAACAGTAGCGGGGCTGCCAGAATCACGAAGAAGTGACGCGGGCACATCCGGGAAACACGTTGTTTGCCTCGCTCACGGTTGAAGCCGCTGCCTGTCAGTTGTGCCCGGCGATGTGCGAGCGCATGGCAGTCTTAAGCGAGCGCAACGGGAATTTAAGCCCGCGCGTTCTCTTCATCGCCGAAGCGCCCGGACGACAGGGCGGCGACCGCACACGAGTGCCGCTCTCAGGCGATCAGTCCGGGCGTAACTTCGCGCGTTTCCTCTCATCCATTAATCTGCCGCGCGAAGAAATCTTCATCACCAATGCCGTGCTCTGCAATCCGCGCAAGCCCTCGGGCGCGAATCGCAAGCCGACAAGCACAGAAGTATTGAATTGTTCGGGCTTCCTGCGCCGCCAGATAGAAATCCTTGACCCGCGTGTGATCGTTACGCTCGGTGCGGTCTCGCTTGCTGCGCTCAGACTGGTTGAGTATCATGAATTGTCTCTGAAAGAATCCGCAGGACAGGTGCATGAGTGGAACGGGCGTCTGCTCGTTCCCGTTTACCACCCAAGCCCGCAGGTGCTCGCTTCGCATCGTCGCGAAGCCGCACAGTTGCGGGATTACAAGGCAGTTGCCCACGCCCTCAGACGCATCGGTCAGGCATGGGCAAAAGCAACAAGCTCGAAGTGAGGTACGAAGAAGATGATGACAATCAGCGTTACGCCAACAAGGTCCACTGAAGGTTTGAAGACGAGGGTTATATTTTTCATCGCTGCCGCAGTCATGCTTGTCGCAGCAAGCTCGCAGGCGCTCTCACAAAATGCGAGCGTCGTTCGTCCTGCCAGTTCCAATGAAGCAATGAAGAGCGAAGAGGCCGCGACTCCCCCGAAAATCGGGCAAGCTGCGCCGGATTTTCGCCTGCCTTACGCGACCCTGGAGAAGATTTATCTCAAGCCTGAAGAGCATCCGGCGCTCTCGTCCATGCGCGGCAAGAACGTCATTCTCGCTTTCTATCCGGCGGACTGGTCGGGCGGCTGCACGAAAGAAGTCTGCACGCTGCGCGACACCTTCGCGGAGCTGGTGAAGCTGAACGCGGCTGTGCTCGGCATCAGCGGCGATTACGTCTTCTCGCATCACGAGTGGGCTAAGTTTCATAAACTACAATTTCCGCTCCTCTCGGATCACGATCACAAGATTGCGCGCCTCTACGGCAGCTACAACGAAGCGGTCGGCTATAACAATCGCACGGTGTTTTTGATAGACAAAGAGGGCGTAGTGCGCTACAGCAATCTCGAATTCAAAGCGGGGGATGCGAAGGATTACAACCGCCTGCGAGAAGAATTAACGAAGCTCAAGTAAGGATAGAATACAGAAGTCAGGAGTCAGAATTCAGAAGAAAAGCAGCTTGCTTTATATCTGACTCCTGACTCCTATTTTTCTTATGAGTGAAGTAACGGAACAAATCGTGATTCGCAAGTCGCCGCTTGACGAGACGCATACACGACTCGGCGCGGTCATGACGGAGGTGGGCGAGTGGCGGCTTCCGTCATCTTATGGTGACACGGCAGCGGAGTACGCGGCGGTGCGTGAGGGTGGCGCAGGCTTGATAGATTTATCGTCGCGAGGCCGGATAGAGGTCAGTGGTTTCGAGGCCGTGCAATTCTTAAACGGACTCATCACCAACGATGTCAAAGCTCTTGAGACAGGTGCATGGATGCGCGCCGCTTTCCCGAATGTGCAGGGAAGGCTCATCGGCGAGGCGCGTATCCTGCGACTCGCAGACAATAGATTTCTCTTCGACACCGAGGCCGCGACGCACGGGCGCGTGTTGAAGACGTTAGAACGCTTCACACTCGCGGGCGATTTTCACGT
>JACCVS010000074.1 GCA_013698055.1 Acidobacteriota bacterium | reverse complement strand
GTTCTGTTTCAGGAAGCGACGCTGAACAATCTCGGCTACAGGCTCATCCAAAAAGGGCGCATGAAAGACGCGATCAAGATTTTCCGTCTCAATACAAAAGCCTATCCGCAAGCCGCCAACACCTACGATAGTCTCGCCGAAGCCTACATGATTAACGGCGACGGGAAACTCGCCATCAAGAATTATAAACGGTCGCTTGAGCTGAATCCGAAGAACGCCAATGCCGTGTCCATGCTCGAAAAATTGACTGCGCCGCCGAAAAGCAAGGATGAAAACTAAGAGCATGTTTCCAGACTCAATCTAACCCTAAACTCGACTCTTCGCCGTCTTTAGTTTTATCTTTGCGCCTTCCAGCTCCGAAATCGAAATCAAGCTCGCCCTTCGTATAGGCAAGTTCTCAAAAGCCGGAAAAATTCTTGCCGGGCGTCGTCTTGCCGTAGATGTCAAGGGTCTTCTTGTGCGTTGAGCATTCCGTTGGACTGTGCAGGCTGCCAACAGCGTCTAAGTTTTAGGCAGAGCCTTAAGCGAAGACCAAACCTGTGATGACGAGAATCAGCGCCAGCGCGACAAATAATTCCCTGAAAAGGAAAATCCTGTCCACTCCCATCACGAGCGCCAACGCGCGATTCTGCAAACTCTCAACTGAAACCTGATTCGTGTTCATGACTTTTACTTTTGACCTCCTACCCTGATAACGCGTAGTTCGCGGGCGAAAAGAATCAATTGAAGTTAAAAAACCGTCTGGCGTGACAATAAATTGTCAATAAATTCGGCCCAAAGCCAAAGGGGAGAGGACAAGCGTGAACTCTCCTACTCCTTACTCCGATAGTTGTATCTTCGGCAAGGGTCAGCTTGAAATGTTGTGCGTTTTCATTATCATTAAAATCAAAACTCGTTGTGTTAAAGTATCTCTTGCATACTCCCTGCTTATCATTACATGCTGAAGGATTGAGACAATGAAAAAGATTCTTTGTGCTGCTGCGATTTCACTCGTTGCTTGCTACGCTATTTTTGGACAAACGGCTTCCCGCAAAACTCCCGGAGAAGACGTGCCGCGCGGCAACTGGCCGCTTGAGAAGAGCCAGTCAATTATCGAGAAGACGCAAACGGTGCGGCTCGCTCCCGATCTTTCACACCTGACGAGCGGTGAGCGCGCAGCCGTCAACAAACTGCTCCAAGTCGGCCAGATTTTTCAGGAGCTTTATGAGGAGCAACTACACGCTCAAGCTCTTTCGTCGCACCGCGATCTGTTGTCACTCGATAAGCGGCTCAATTCACCTGCCGCGACGCAGAATCTCTTGACGCTATACCGAATCAATCAGGGGCCAGTCGCCACCACGCTTGATAACAAGCGCGAGACTTTTCTGTCGGTCAACGCGCGTCAGGTCGGCTCGAATATGTACCCGTCCGGCGTGACCAAAGAGGAGCTTGAAACTTTTCTCAGCGCGCATCCAGAAAAGCGCGCCTCTCTTCTCCATCTTCGCTCAGTCGTCCGTCGCGCGACCGCTGAGAGTTTGAGGTTAGACCTCGCCAAGCTCAGGCAGTATCCGGCTCTGGCGACACTGCATCCCGGTCTGCAAAAGGAACTGGCGAATATGTTGGCGCGTCCAGACCCGAAAGGCTTTTATGCTGTCCCTTACTCAATCGCCTACGCCGACAAACTCGTTCGCGCCCACGCTCTGCTCAACGAAGCAGCCGATGCGGTCGAGAAAGACGATGAAGAGTTCGCGGGCTACCTGCGTAATCGCAGCCGCGATTTATTGACGAATGATTACGAGTCGGGCGACGCCGCTTGGGTGACAGCACGCTTCAAGAATCTGAACGCGCAAATCGGGTCTTACGAGGTTTACGCCGATGACCTCTACGGTGTGAAAAGCTTTTTCGCCTTCAACATCTTGAGTGCGCGCGGGCAGGAAACACAGGCGCTGCGTCAAGCCATGAAAGGCTTGCAGGCGCTCGAAGATTCGCTTCCCTACGAACATCACAAGAAGGTGAGGGAAGACATTCCCGTCGGCGTCTATGATGTCGTAGCTGATTTCGGACAGTCGCGCGGAGGCAACACGGCGACGATTCTTCCCAACGAAAGTTACCTCGCGCGTCGCTACGGGCGCACCATCCTGCTGCGCTCGAACATCATGCGGCATCCGGATTTGTTCGGGGGCACGAGCAAGCGTTGGGAGGCGGCAGTTGCTCCGGCGCATCACAATGAATTGAAAGCGGAAGGGAATTTCTATCGCACGCTCTGGCACGAGGTCGGCCATTACCTCGGTGTGGCCTTAACCAAAAACAATCAAGACCTCGACATCGCGCTTCAGGAAAACTCTTCCGCGATGGAGGAGATGAAAGCCGACCTGGTTTCTCTCTTCGTCGCCGAAGCCTTGCGGAAGCAGAATTATTACACTGCGGAGCAGCTTCGCGCTGTTTACGCCAGCGGCATCCTGCGCGTGTTGCAGAACAACAAGCCGCGACGAGATCAGGCTTACAACACCATGCAGCTCATGCAGTGGAATTTCTTCATGGAGAATGAATTGCTCGCGTTCGATCAAGCGACGGGTAGGCTCAAGATCAACTATGACAAGTATCACGAAGTGGTTGGCAAACTACTCACGAAGGTGCTTGAGGTGCAGTACGAGGGAGACAAGGCGGCATCGGACAAATTCATCGAGCAATACACGACGTGGGACGAGAACCTGCACGGGGTCATCGCGAAAAACATCCGCGAGCAGCAGCGTTATCGCTTCCAGTTATTCAAATACGCTGCGCTCAAGGAGTGATAGCTTTTCTGTCACGCCTTCATTTGAAAACTTTCTTGAAACGACATCCGTGAATCAGTCGTATGGTTGAACAAGCTCGCTCAAGTGCGTCCCCCGCTAATCTCGCTAGGTGAAGGAGGACTTTCAAATGAAGGACAGGCAATTTTCCAGAAGAGACTTCTTCTACCTGTGCCTCGGAGGAGGCTTGCTGGCCGCGAGTTACCCGCTCGCGCGCGTCATCTCTCAATCCAGAGCTGGAAATAAGAAGCAGGCCTTTGCACCTACGCCAAGCAACACGCTCGGCCCTTTTTACAAAAAGGGTGCGCCGCGCACAGAGCGCTTGATTGAGCGGAATGAGCCGGGCGTTCCCTTGCTCGTGACGGGACGCATCATCAATACTGACGGCCAATCGCTGCCCACTGCGACCATCGAAGTTTTTCATTCAGATCATCACGGGGATTACGACAATCAAGGTTTCCATCACCGCGGCCAGATTCCTGTCCACGACAGCGGCGAGTACAAATTCGAGACAATCATGCCCGGACAATATGACGACCGCGCGCAGCATATTCACTACGTGATCACCGCCCCCGGACACAAGCAACTCGTCACGCAACTCTATTTTGAAACTGACCCGAAGTTCGCGGGCGATCCTGATACGAACTACACCAGAGACAACCTCGTCTGGCACCGTGAGCTGATTCGTCCCGTCACAAAGGTTGCTAAAGGCGGCGTGTCTTATTCTTCAGTTGTCTTCGACATTTGTCTTGAGAAAGCATAAGCCACAAACCAGCAGAAGAGGGAAGCGCAACGAGTAAGAAGTCCCCTGAGGGACGATTGAGAATAGCCCAGCGATTTATCGCTGGGAATAATGCAAAAATAAAGATTGAGTCCCGTAGGGACGACTGAAGAAATACGCGTTTCTATTCAGTCGTCCCTACGGGACTCAAACATTGTTACCACTCTATTCCCAGCACTGAAGCGCTGGGCTACTTTCATGTGCCCCTCCGGGGCTATGGTCTGACATCGTTTCTGCTTGCATCCGTCAGAAGCTGAAGCGAACCTGCCCGATGATGCGGCGATTGCCCGCCGCCGGATTGCCGCCGCCACCACCACCGCCGCCGCCGAATCCGCCAGCGGTTGAGAGCGACTCGCCGAAGAGCGGCGAGCTGAGGTTACCGACAGGTGTGCCCTCATTAGTCTTGTTAAGGAGGTTCTGGAATTGCACGGAGAAGGTTAGATTGTAGCGACTGTCCGACGAAGCATCTCCGCCGCCTCGTCCGCCACCACCACCGCCTCGGCCAAAACCGCCGCCACCGCCACCACCGCCACGACGACCACCGCCGCCACCAGCGCCTGCGCCACCGCGACGGCCTCCGCCCGCACCTGCGGCGTCACTTCCATCCTGCCCTGAAGCTCTCGCCACACTGTTGTCGCGGCTGCCGCCAAAGCCGAACGTCCTGCTGACGCCGAGATTCACGTTGAAGAAAGATGGCCCGTCGCCGAAGTTGCGCGGGATGATCTCCTGCCCCGCCGCAGGGTTCGGATCGAAAGCGCCGAAGCGAGTCACGATCACGCCCGGCTT
Source organism: Acidobacteriota bacterium (assembly GCA_013698055.1). Taxonomy (GTDB): domain Bacteria; phylum Acidobacteriota; class Blastocatellia; order Pyrinomonadales; family Pyrinomonadaceae; genus QHXM01. The sequence continues at coordinate 1,392 of JACCVS010000074.1, read as the reverse complement.
CGTCAGGTCTGTCGCAAACGCCGGACGCTCTGTGAAGAGCGAGTCGCCGTTGGTGTCACGACCAGTCGTGATGTTGAAAGGTCTACCGGAAGTGAGCATGACGAGCGGATTCAGGCGCACACCCCACGGCGCGTTGATTGTTCCGCCGACGATGAAACGATGGCGCACGTCAAATGAAGCGCGTCCCCATTCGCTGCTCAAATCATACTGGTTGGCCGGGAACGAGCCTGCGCCGTCCGCGTCGCTCTCTGCTTTGCCCAGACTGTACTGCACGAAAAGAGAGAAGCGGCGGTTGAGACGATTGCGGAGGCTCAAGAGCAGTTGATTCTGCTTGAGGCTGCCGCTTGATTCGTATTGATAGACGTTGCTGACGTTTCCCAACGGGCGCACGCCGCTTCCAGACACTCCCGCAATGAAAGTTCCCGGCAGCGGCGCATTAATGTTTCGCGCGCGAAGAAGATGAAGCGAGCGCGAGTTGATAAACGTCGCGGCGAACGTCCAATTGCTCGGAAGCTGTCGTTCAAGGCTGATGGATGATTGAATGGTATATGGAGCTTGCAAGCCATCGGCCAGTTGCCATGTAGTCTGCGGGCGCGCAAACCCTGTCAAGGTTTCCACTGTCGGTGTGTTCGTCACACCGTCGAGCGAAAATTGCGCGAGGTCTAGCGTCGCCGGATCAGTCACCAAGAATTGCTGCTGATTTACGCCGTCGAAGCGATTGGCTTGCAAGCTCAGGTCTTCGCTCACACGGTCATAGAAGATGCCGAAGCCGCCGCGAATAACCGTCTCGGGCTGACGTTGCCCACCACCCGCGCCTGGCGACCACGCGAATGAAATGCGCGGGGCGAAGTTCAGTCCCGTGTTGATGTTCGTCTGCGCTTCGTAGCGAAGTCCGAGCGATAACGTCAAGTCGGGGCGCACGCGCCAGTCGTCCTGCACGAACGCGCCGAAGTCCACCTGGCTGATGCCCGCTTCCTGGTTGCCGCCCGCAATTGTGAACTGCGTTGCGCCTCCGCCGAGAGCGCGCACCTGCGCGGGCGGCAGTCCCTGCTGCTGGAAAAGAAGTGTGCGGCGATATCGCTCGATGCTCGTGATCGGAACCAGCACGGATTGTCCCGCGTTGTCGAGCACCGCTTGATTGTTCGCGTCGAGCTGGGGCGCGATGCCACCGGCGAAAGTGAATGTACCCGCAAAGTTGTTCGACGAGACATCGGAAAGCGAGATGCCGCGCAGCCGCACGCCGAATTTCAGAGCGTGATTCGAGAGCGCCCACGAAGTGTTGTTTGCCAGTTCCCAACGGGATTCACGATTGAACGAAAGCCCAACTGACGAGCCGCCGCCCGTGAAGGCATCCAGCACACGAATGCTCGGAAGGGAGTTGTCGCCCTCCTG
>JACCVS010000043.1 GCA_013698055.1 Acidobacteriota bacterium | reverse complement strand
AAGAATCAACCGGCAGCCGCTCCACCAAATAAGCGTCGCCAGCCGCCGAAGCCGCCTGCGCAAACAGCGAGACAACCACAATAATTGAAAGTTACTAGCTGAGACTTCAAATCCGAAACTTTCTATGAAAAATCGCGCATCGTCACATCTGCTCGCACTGCTCCTAATAATCGGCTTCGAGGTCGTCGGTTATTACGCCGTCCATCGCGCCGCCCTGATTCGCGGCTATGAAACTTCATGGGTCAGCGGGATGCGCGACCTTTTGATGTTCGTTCCCGTGGTCTTCATCGTCTTCTGGCTGACGCGCGCCAAGAAATATGCGGGCAACTGGACGCTTTACACGGCGGCCATCCTGCTTTTCTCCGTCGGGATGCTCGTGCAGTATCGCCTCTATTCTGACCCGGAATACAACGCGCGCAACAAGGCCGAGGCGCGGGCGCAGAAGACAGACACGCTCAGGATGCGCTACATCAACGAGAATTACGACGCGGAGAAGAAGAGGATGATGGGCGTGCCGGAGACGCCGCAGAAGCCCACAGACCTCGACGAAGCGCCGACGATCAAAGCCAATTACACGGTAAGCAACGCGCTTACGTCCGGCTCGACGTGGGTTCCAATCGTGGCGCTCCTTGCGCTCGTCATCGCATTTCATTTCTGCAACCGTGACAGTTTCCTGCAATGGGTTCAACGGCACAGCTTCATTATCGTGGTGTTGACGTTGATTCCGCTCGGGGTGGCGGTCGCTACTTCGCGCTTCGGCAAAGCTGGGGGGAACATGACGCCGTGGGAGCCATCGAAGATTCCCTTCCTTTTAGGGTTCGCCGGAATCCTGACCGCCCGCTACAAGGATTTGGCGCGCACCTACTGGGGCATTCCGCGCGCGCGTGATGTCGTGCCTCTCTTCGCAATGGCATTGATGCCGTTCATCCCATTTTTTGTGCTGAAGGATTTCGGACAGATGCTCGTCTTCAGCGGTGCTTACGCCACGCTTTATCTGGTGGCAGTACGTCGCTGGCCGCAGATGCTGCTCTTCGTTGGCTCTGTGATGTTGGTCGTGAGCATCCTTGTAGTTGGTGCGCTGCCACTTGATGTGCAGGAGAAAGTCCCCTTCCTCCCGACCATCGCGCGCCCCGTTAAAGCCGCGCTGCCAGACCGCATTCAGCAGCGTTTTCATCTCTGGCTCGACGGCTTCAACCCGCCTTCGCCAGAGATCAAATGGTGGAAGAAGGATTACGACGATGCGCTCTCTAAAAATCAAAAAATGAAAGATTTGGCCGAGCAGAGCACGGCGATGCAGCGGACTGTCAATGTGGACGTATGGTTTGACCGTGCCGCGTTTCAACCCGCGCAGGCGACGTTCGGAGTCGTCGCCGGGGGAATCACAGGTCGTGGCTTAGGACTTGGGTTTGCCGAAGTCATCCCTGTCGCGGATTCCGATTACATCTACGCGGCCATCGGCGAAGAGATGGGACTTGCGGGGGGAGCAATCGTCATTCTAGCCCTTATCATTTTCGTCTGGGCGGGCGTTCGCACTTCGATTGATGCGCGTGATATGTTTACCAAGCTCTGCTCCGCAGGGCTGACGGCCTTCATCGGTTTTCAGGCGCTCGTCAACATCGGCGGTGTCACGCGCGCTTTGCCGATGACGGGAATCACGCTGCCGTTTGTCAGTCACGGAGGTTTTAGTCTGATTACAAGTTTTGCCATGCTCGGAATGTTGATGGCCTTTTCGCATCGTAATGCGCGCGACGCACACGTTGCCGTGAATCGCAAGGGTAAGCGTACCGTCAACGATCCCTCTATTCCGGAGGCAGTTCAATGAGTAACTCGAATAACGTCCCCATCGAGGCGGCGTCCATCTCAGATCGTGGCCTGAGCGAGAAGCGTCCGCTCAATGAAGACTCATTTCTCGCAGACATGCAGCGTCATCTCTTCGTGGTAGCGGACGGCGTCGGTGGAGCGCAGGCCGGTGAAGTCGCGTCGAAAACGGCTGTGGAAGTTCTTGATGAAGCCTTTCGTCATCAAGTTGAGGGCGCGGACATCGAAGACTTGATGGAGATTGCGATTCAGCGCGCCAACTCCTCAATCTTCCAGATGGCGCACGATTCCCCCAAGCTCGCCGCGATGGCGACAACGGTAGTCGCGCTTCATCTGAACGGGCACATTGCGACCATCGGCCATGTCGGGGACTCAAGACTTTATCGCATCAGCCCGGACAGCAGCCTTCATCGTGAGACCGCCGATCATTCGGTTGTCGAAGAGGAAGTGCGCGCTGGCCGGATGACGCCCGAACAGGCCGCGCATCACCCGAGCCGCAACGTCATCAGCCGCGCTCTCGGCGCGGAATCCGGCGTCGAAGTTGATATGAAGACCATCGAGGTGGAAGACGGAACGGCTTTCCTGCTCTGCTCCGACGGCATCACCCGCCACATTCCCGACAGCGAAATCCGCGATTTGCTAGTCGGCACAGGTGACATCGAAAGCGTCTGCGCCGAAATGAAAAAACGCTGCTATGAGCGTGGCGCGGAAGACAACCTGACGGCGGTCATCGTGCGCGTCGGGTCGTTTGTTTCTACCCCGATGTTTGACGCGGACGACGAGCGCACAATGCTTTCTGCAAGTCCTGCGCTGGCGGCGACGAGTCCCGGCATGAATGTCGCCGCTTCCCCTGTGGACGCTCCGGCACAAGTTGTTCCGATTAATTCTGAAGCGGCAACGGCCTCGCTCGCTGCTGCCGCTCCGTCTTCGTCATCAACGGCATCGTCCGCTCTGCCGCCACCTCCTGTCGGCGAGAACAACGCGCACAAGACAAATCCCGTGCTGTCTCTTGAAGAACAGGCTAAGACGCGCTCGGGTAAAGGCGGTGGTGGCGGGCGCGCTTTGTTGTTGCTGCTTCTCTTTGCCGGAATCGCTGCGGCGGCCTTCTACGGCGGCATGTACTACCGGGGGCAACAAGTTGAAAGCACGCCGCAGGCCAGCGCGTCTCCCGTTGCCGCCACACCCACGCCAGTTGATACGATGCGAGATTTTGAGACTAAGCGGCAGCAGGTGGACAAAGACCCGGCCAATATGACGAAGACCCTGCGCGATGAAGCGGCGGCGAAAGGCGTTCAAAACCCCCTTGATTCTACCGACCCGGAATATCTTTATCTTTACGGGCGAGCATTGATGTTGATGGGCGACAACCAGAATGCGATGCCGGTCTTTGAGCGCGCCATCCTTAATCTCAAAGAGAACACGTCGCCGCTCCACGATAAGCTGCGAATCGAATCAAGAGTGGCGGCTCAGGCCGTCGCCCTCAGGCTCAGGCGATTGCAGCCCGATGCCGAGCAGAGAGCGATTCGCGCTTTCGACGAATTGATTACGAAAGGCTCCAGCCAACCCGATCCGTCACAGTAAGCGTTGACGCGTTTGAGGGAGACTCACATGCTTGGCCCCGCGCAGACTTTTGTCAAAATCGTCTCTCCTCCGCGCTTCGCAACAATCGCCCCCTGAGCGGCATCTAAAAGGGGAACGGGCTTTGAAGCTCAAGTGAAGGCGCAGAGCGGACATGACGGAACTCAAACTTCAACAGTCTTTGCTTGATGGTCGCTACGAGATACTGGATTGTCTCGGTCGCGGCAGCTATGCCGAAATTTACGTCGCGCGAGATTTGAGCGCGGCTGACGGCGAGCCGCAGACCGTCGTCATCAAGGTCTTGAACGTACTGTTGCAAGGAATGCCCGACCGAGACCTCGAGCGCACGTTGATCGAAAATTTTCAGAATGAAGCCGTTGCCCTCGACCGCGTGCGGCATCCGCACATCATCAGCCGGCTGGGGCATGGCACGGCCATTGACCTTGTGGGTACGGCCTTTCACTACATCGTGCTCGAATACCTGGCGGGTGGCGAACTGGGCGCGCGTATTCGCCAGCAGCCGTTCACGCTTGAGCGCGCACTCTTTTACCTCGAACAGATTTGCTCAGGGTTGGCCTACGCACACGAATGCGGCGTCATTCACCGCGACATCAAGCCGCAGAACCTGCTGCTGACCGCCGACGCAGAGACCGTTAAGATCGCTGATTTCGGTGTCGCCAAGATCGAAGCGAGCGAAGGCGCAATTACGCGCGTCGGGACAAACGTCTATGCCGCGCCCGAGCACAATCCGCTGGTTGAGACAGGCCCTCTTGATACGGCGGCGCTCGCGGCACATCAACCGCACCTGACGCCTGCCGCCGACATCTATTCCCTTGCCAAGACCACTTACACGCTGCTGGCGGGCGAGCCGCCTCGTCGCTTCTCACATCGCCGGATTAAGGAATTGCCGGAGTCAATTGCAGGTAATGCGTGGGCAGCGGATGTGCTGCGCGTTCTCAAGCGCGCGACTGAAGACAAGCCGGAAGATCGCCATCAAACCGTTCAGGAATTCTGGCAAGAATTGTCGGATGCTTCGCTCCCGCCAACACAGCCGCTCAATCCACAGGACGGTGGCGGCGACGAAATTCGTGAGCGCCCCGCGTCCAAACAACTGACGGGCAACACAGGACAACTTGTCGAAGCGCCGCCGCGTCCGCGTTTTGATTCGCCCGGTATCAGCAAAGAATCTCAGATGGGTGGTAACGGAAACAATCGCCCGCGAATCGTTGTGCCCATTAGCGTCGCGAACAAAAACCTGAATTTCCCCGCGCAGCCGCCACTGCCGCGCCAGCAGAGGCCAGCCCGCGAGACAATTGTTGTGGGCGCACCTCCTCCTGCGCCGCACCCTCGATCTGCGGAAAATTATGCTGCGGCTCAACAGGTTAAAGCCAAAAGGCGGAGCGTCCGTGTTCTCATTGCGCTGGCGATTATTCTGGCCTTTGCAGGGATATTGCTCGCCACGCATTTCTACGTCAGCCGCCAGCGGGCGGGCAATCCTCCACCCACCGTTGACCCATCTTCGGAAATCGGACGTGAAGGTATCGTCAAAACTGATGTAAGATTGCGTCCCGACCCAAGCACGAATAACAGGTCGCTCGGCATCGTGACGCAAGGCTCAAGGGTGCGCGTCCTCAATGCGAGGAATAGCTGGTACGAGATTGAAGTTTTACAGCAGGGGCGTGACGACCCGAATTCCGCCAATCGTGGGTGGATCAACAAAAGGTTTCTTGATGACAATTAATATTTGTGAGGCGCTTTTTTTCAAAGTGAGAGGAGAGCAGCAACTGTGGGGCTAATTGAATCCATTAGACGGTGGATTGACGGCGATGGCGCAGACGACCCTTTGACGATGGCAGACGAGCAGGCGCGCCCGCGCCGCGTCTGGGAAGAATTTCTGGTCAAGGTGGCGCGCGAAGTCGAAGCCGCGATGCAGCGCGAGATGTTCACGCCGCCGGGCGGAATAACCTTCATCCCACGCGAGT
>JACCVS010000038.1 GCA_013698055.1 Acidobacteriota bacterium | reverse complement strand
CGAATTCAAGCGCGACGGAGTTCATGCAGTAGCGCAAGCCCGTCGGTTTCGGCCCATCGTCGAAGACGTGTCCGAGATGAGCGCCGCATCTCGCACACACGACCTCCGTGCGCTTCATGCCGTGATTCGTATCAGTCTCCTCTCTGACGTTTTCCGCGTGGACGGGAGCGTAGAAACTGGGCCAGCCCGTCCCGGAGTCAAATTTCGCGTCGGAACTAAACAAGGCGTTGCGACAGGCGGCGCAATAATAAGTGCCCGCCTGATGGTTATCGTTGAGCTTTCCCGTGAAGGCTCGCTCCGTGCCCTTTTGTCGCATCACCTCATACTGCTCCGGGGTGAGTTCCTGCCGCCACTCTTCATCCGTTTTAATTACTCTATCGGTCATCGCTAATCCTTTCCCTTGATTTGTGTCGGAACTTCCTTGTGCCGAGCCGCTGTCCTCTGCGAGAAGCTTTTGGATAACCTGCTCTTGCTGTTCGTAGTAACCTTCGCCGATGTGCGTAAAGCGAATGCGCCCCTGCTTGTCGAGGATGACGACGGTGGGCCACGCCTGAACATTGTATGCGCGCCACGTCGCATAATCATTGTCTGTGACTACGGGGTAGCGTATCCCTAACTTCTGAATCGCCTCGCGGAGATTACCGGAATCTTTCTCGTAATCCGATTCGGGCGCGTGGACGCCGACAATGGTCAAACCTTTGTCACGGTAGCGAGCGTCGAGGCTCTTCAAGGTCGGCAGCGTGTTGCGGCAGTTGTAGCAGCCGAACGTCCAGAAGTCCACGAGCACAACCTGACCGCGCAAATTTTCGAGCGCGAGCGGCTTCGAGTTGAGCCACGCGCCTCCTGCGCCAAAAGCAGCGGCTTTCGGCGCACGATTGGCGGCGATAAAAACATCGCGCCGCGTGTCCGGTTCATTAGAGGTTGTTTCAGCGCGTGCCTGTTGTTTAGCTGCCGCTTGAGTTCTCTGATTGCTTCTCTTCTGCGCGTAAGCCCAGGATAAAGCCGCTCCGGCGAGAGCCACGATGATGAAGGCGGCGAGTATTGGGATGCGTCGGTTCATGGTAAATCTCCTTCGATAAAACTGCGTCCGTTATTCGCTGGACGCTGTTGTTTGATTGCTTCGACTAAACTTTTCGGATAGATGTCCTTATTGTGAATCTACGAATTGGGCGGTTTTATTCCAATCTGACAGTTTTGAGATGCGGGATTTCGAGGTTTCACTCAATTATAGTAAAGCGAAGACGGCGCGTCACTAAATTTTCAGCTTCATTCTTCGCTCGATCTCTTTTCCCTCGCGCCGCGCCTGCGCCCATGTCAACGCCACCCGCCGCACTTCACCACTACGCTTAGCCTCGGCGAGATGCGTCAAGGCTTCCAGGATGATGCGCCTTTGCAATTCACGATGAAACGGCACGCCGAAGTGATGCCCCATCATAAACGGCATGAAGACGGCGCGCGGCGGCTTGATGTGCTCCGTGACATCAAGTGCGACAGTGATGGAGACGGTCGGGATTCCTCTGTGTTCGATAGCGCGCTGCACGAGCGCGATTGATTGGTGACAGATCGGTCAAGCCGGAGAAAGCAGCGCCGCATCCGCGCCCTCGGCGACAACCGCTTCGGCGATTGCCTCGGCGAGCGTGTGCTCGAACGCTTCAGGGTTCATGTTGTACCCGATGAAGGAAAAGAAGTTCGGCGAGAGTCCGCCAATCACACCTTCTGCCGCGAGTTCCTGCAAACGCTCGATTGGGAAGATGACGTTCAAATCTCGCACCGCGCCGACGGTCGGATATTTGAGTTGATGAATCTCCAAGTCATTCGGCTTGAGATGAGACGGCACGCGGCGGAAAGTATAATCACCGACCGGATGCACCGTGTCGAACGGCAACGTGCCGTGCGGTTGTACGCCCGCCGTGCTGACGAAAGTCAGGCGCGATGCGGAGAGGGATTTATGCAGATGCGCGAGCGGAACGTAATCGGATTTCGTAATCATCGAGCCGGGGTAACGCTCGTTGACCGTCGCCCACAAGCCGGGACGAAGCTGCTGCGCGTCACTGTTGCTACCGGATGTTTCATCAGAGGATGCCGTCATGAATCCAATCTCCCGAACGCTTGACGAAGTAGAAATGTAGATGGAAAAAGAGATGTGCAAGCGTCGCCGGGTCATGCTCATCAAGCGACTTAAGGATAAACTCGCGGTCGGTTGACGGCACATCGAGCAACAGCTTCAGGGCTTCAACCCACGCCTTATCAATCTCTTTCCGCCCCGCCGCTTCGTTGCCGTCGCCAAAGTGCAGGCGCACATACCGGATCAATTTCTCGGTATCGCCCGCGGCGACGGCTTCTTTGAGATACTCCAATGACATAACTTTGCCTGCAACAAGTTCTATCAGAGAGTATCACGGCGAACCGTTTTGTAATCAGTTCTTCGTACTCTTGATACCGTAAGATTTGGCAACGTCGGCAAATTCAACACGGAGCAATCTCCTGCCGCGAGAAAGACGCGACATTACCGTGCCGATGGGAACGCGCATAATTCCGGCGACCTCCTTGTAAGAAAATTCTTCGACATCCACCAGCACCACCACTTCGCGGTAGCATT
>JACCVS010000006.1 GCA_013698055.1 Acidobacteriota bacterium | reverse complement strand
TGCGTGCGCCTCGCGCAGGGGCGGCGCGCGGACGCCAAAATTTACGGCGGCGATCCGGTGGAGGTCGCGCGCGACTTCGAGTCGCAGGGCGCGCGGATGCTGCACGTGGTGAATCTGGACGGGGCTTTCGACGAGGCTGACTCGCTCAACCGCGAGGTGGCGCGGCGAATGATGCGAGCCATCCGCATCCCCGTGCAGTTCGGCGGCGGGTTGAGGAGCGCGCTCTCCGTCGGACAGTTGATTGAAGAGGGGGCCGCGCGCGTGGTCGTCGGCACGCTCGCGGTCGAATCGCCGGACTTGCTCAAAGACCTTGTGAGGCAGTTCGGTGAGCGCGTCGCGGTCGGTATCGACGCGCGGGACGGACTGGTCAAGACGCGCGGCTGGGAGCGGGACGCGGATTTGCCGGCGACGGAACTGGCACGCCGCGTCGCCGCGGCCGGCGTCGAGCGCATCGTCTACACGGACATCGCGCGCGACGGGATGTTGGGCGGCGTCAACGTCGAGCAGACGTGCGCCGTGGCCCGCGACTCCGGCCTGAAAGTGACGGCCTCCGGCGGCGTCTCGTCGCTGGCGGACATCGAGCGGCTGGAGAAAGCGGCGAGCGCCTCCAGCATTGATAGCGTCATCGTGGGGCGTGCCATTTACGAAGGCCGCTTCACACTGGTCGAGGCTTTTGAAGCGGCGGCTTCTCACGCGGTGAAGTAATTCCATTTACGCGGAACTCCTTCCGTGCACGACGCCCCGCTCTCATCCCGGAGACGAGAAGTGCTGGCTGAGGGGTGGCCGCTGCGGTCACCTGTAGTCGCCGATGAGAACGACGTGCTCGGCGACGGTGCTGCCGCGCGCGAGTGAACTAGGAGAAGCGAAGTTTGCTGGGAGGAGTAAGTCGTTCGACGAGGGCGCTTAAACTTTTGATGAGTTTAAGCGCCCTCGTCGAATTCACCCGCCTTAAAAATTCAGTTTTAATCCGAACTGGAACTGTCGCGGGTCGAAAGCGGCGGTCGGACGGCTGTAAAAGCGCCCGCCCTGACCGCGTTCGTTAAAGGCGTTCACGTCCGTGAAGAACGGCGATGCGGCTGCCTCGTTAAAGCGATTGAAGAGGTTGAAGCCCTCGGCAATGATGTCCATGCGAACGCGCTCGCCGAAACGAACGACGCGCGAGACGCGCATGTCGAAGCTGGCGTAACCGTGCGTGATGCCGCGATTGCGCCCGAGGCTGCCACTTGTAAAGGCGGTTGTCGGCACGAATAACGTGCCACTGTCCGTCACGCTCGGGCGATCATTCGAGCTTTGCAAATCGCCGTTGGCGTCCGAGCCTGTCAGGATATTGAACGGGCGTCCCGAAGAAAGCTCGATAATCGGCGCGAGAGTGAAATCGGCAAAGAAGCGATTCATGAAGCTGTCTGAATTGCGCCATGACTCGGGCGAAGTAAGGACACCGCTGAAGACGAAGCGATGCCGCTGGTCGAACAGAGAATCGGAGCGCTCTGCGCGGAAGTTATTATTATCCTGCGGCTTGAGCAGCGTTTGCAAATCGGACGAGTCGTCAATCGAATGCGACAACGTGTAGGAGGCAAGAAACTGGAAGTTACGCGAGAATCGTTTCTTAAGCTCAAGATTCATCGCGTTATAGTTCGAGTTGCCGTCCGAGACTTGCGCGCTCACGTCGCCGAAGGGCGAGATTGCGCCGGGCGTGCGAAGGCTGTTACCTAATGCCGCATCAAATTCAGCTTTGGTTCTGCCTGCGGCGGCAATAAAGAAATAATTCGGCGCGCTCGCGCGGAAGAAATTTGCTGCTATCGGGTTAACGATAACTTGGCCTGTGGTGTTATTCCTAACGATTAAACCATTAGGAAGCGCCGGATTGGTACTCGATAGTAAAACCGTAAAGAGCGGGTTGCTGACGTTTGGCAACGAAGTGCCAAAGAATAATCCCTCAGAGTTGCCACTGGGCGGGCGTCCGCTCGCGGGGCAAGGCACCGGGCCACAGGCCAGCGGATTGTTGGCTGTGAAGCGGCGGAAGTTTTCAATCAGGAAATCAGTACGCGGCGCATTCACATCCCGCGGGTGCGGAAGATGATGCGCGCCGACGAAGATGTAGCTGGCCGAAAACGACATGTCTTTGGTCAACTGGCGCTCAACGGTGAAGTTCGCTTGATTGGCATAAGCGTATTCAAAGTCTTTGCCGACAGCCAGCGTGAAGGGCAGAATAGGCCCAAAGCCGACGAACGTTTGATCGTTGAAACGGACGCGTCCGGGCAGGTATTGCGAAGTAGACGCAACGCCCGGCGTCGTAAACCCGGCAGGGCACAAAGCATTATTGGAAGCGGGAGAGCAAACCGTCCCCTGAAATATCTGCAAGAGGTTCAGGAGCGCAGCCGGCGAGGGGCTGCCGGGCAGGACATTCGTGTATTGCTGTTGCTGCGCGGCGTCTGCGATGTCCGAGTTGAAGGCGACGGCCAGCAGCGGGTGATCGTAGAAGAGTCCGTAAGCGGCGCGCACGACCGTCTTTCCATCGTTGCCAATGTCCCATGCCAGGCCGAAGCGCGGCGCGATGTTGTTCTTGTCGCGGGGGAATCCCTGCTGCACGCCCACCACATCCTGAGCGGTTTGCAAGTCAGCGGGCGTGAGAGCGATTCCGGTCAGCGGGTCTGTGAAGCCAACCGGCGCAATGGTGTCGGTCAGCTCAACGTCATAGCGGAGCCCGTAATTCAACGTCAAGTTCCGTCGTATCTTCCACGAATCCTGGCCGAAGAAAGCGAGCGGGCGGTTCTTGATCTGGGTGTTCGGATTACCGAAGCCTTCGATGAAGACCGAAGGGAAGCCCAGCCCATAAGATTGCACCGGAGTGATGGCTGGCGCGTTTGTCGGCAGGCCGGGGATGAAGCTCGCCAATGTGCTGCGCGCTACTCCGCCGAAGTTAAACAGTCCGGGGAAGTTCAAATCAAAGCGCGCCTTAATGTCAACGAAGTTAATGTCAGCGCCGAATTTGAACGTGTGGTTGCCGTAAATGTAGTTGACGTTATCGGTAAATTGAAAGCGCTTCTCGGTGCGATCAACCGGCGAGAACGGGTTCGACCCCAGGAAGGCCGTGCCGATGATCTGAATGGCCGTGCCGGGAGTCTGTGAATCAAAGGTCGCCTTGCGGCGTCCGAAGTTGAACCGCGCTTCGTTGACGACGGAGTTTGAGAGCGTGGAGGCGACTGAGGCGACGAACGCGAGATCGCGCAGAGTCTGGATGCCTGTGCGCGAGAAATCATTTTGCCCGAGCGTCTGGTTCTGCGACTCGTCTTGAATTCCCGTCAAGTCGCTCGGGTTGAAGCCAAAGCGCAATGTCATTTGATTATTGCGATTGATTTGATGGTCGCCGCGCAAGCTAAAGAAGGTCGTCTTTTCCGAGATGGGGAAAATTCGCAACAGGTTATTGAGCGGGCGAAAAGCGATTGGCTGGCCGTCCGCATTAACAGTGGTGAAGTTCGGCAGGAGACCATTGTTGGCAAGCGACGGAACGGGCGCGCCTGAAATGAAGAACCGTCCACCGATGACCTGTCCAGCCGGAATCGCACCGCCCGGACTACGCAGCGTGCTGACGCCGTTAAGACCAATCTGTCCGCCGGATGAAGCGAACGTCGCATACGTGATGGCAGGACCGATACGCGCCGGATTGCCGCTGGCGAGTTCACCCTGAATGAAGGCGGCTTGCGCGCTCGTTAGATTGGAAAAGACGTTTGTGAACGGCAGAAACGGCGCGCCGATGGTGACGCTGCTGCCGATACCTGATGCGACATCGCTCGTAAAGAAACTTGATTCCTGACGACGGCGTTGCTCAAAGCTGGAGAAGAAGAAGGTGCGGTCTTTCTTAATCGGGCCGCCGAAGGTCGCGCCGTATTGACCGCGCGTGAAAGGCGCTTTTTTATCAGGGTCGCCGTCAATGATGGGGGCGAAAGCGTTGCGGGCTTGAATGCTCTTGTGGCGGATGAAGCCAAAGACGTTGCCCCTGAATTCGTTCCCTCCCGATTTCGTGACGACGTTGACGATGCCGCCCGTGGCGCGTCCGAACTCCGCCGCATAAGAGTTGGTCGCTACCTGAAACTCCTGCACGGCTTCCTGCGAGACGG
>JACCVS010000005.1 GCA_013698055.1 Acidobacteriota bacterium | reverse complement strand
CTCCACTCGGTCTCTACTGGCCGGATGGGGTCAGGCGCGACCGCGAGCGAGCGCGCAAAAGTCTCTCCGTGATCTTTTCGCATCCCGTCTGGTACGCGGGCGTGATGATGCGGCGCATCTGGGGCTCGTTGAATTACGCGGGCGAGCCTTCTCCCTTTTACGGATACACGGGCTTTAATGTGACGAGCCAAAAGTGTTTGCCGCAGGGTTGGCAGGCCGGAGCGCTCGCCTTCTTCGTCAATCTTTTGGGAATGGCTCAAAGCCTCTGGCAGCACATCGCTCTGCTGTTGATCGGGGGCGGAGTATTGCTCGCGCTGCGGCGAGATTGGCGCGCTTCTCTTTTGATATTGACAACTGCCTTTTATTACCTGGTAGTCGGTTCGTTCATGCATATGGAGATACGTTACGGCTTACCGATGCAGGCGCTGCTGATCATCTTCGCCGCATTTGCCGCGTCTTGGGCCTTTGAAGTCATACGCGATTGGTGGAAGAGACGAAACGCCGCTCGGAGTGAAGATCAAGTGAGGAAGGCTCCGGAGAGGCAGGCATGAAGCAGAGGTTATTACAATATCTCGCCTGTCCCTCCTGCGGCGGCGCGATAGAGTTACTATCCATCGCAAAGGCGGAAGCCGACGAAGTCCTCGAAGGCGATCTCGGCTGCGCTTTATGCGCGCGCCATTTCGCGGTCGTACGCGGTGTGCCGCGCTTCGCTGATCTTAGTAAGATCGAGGCGGAGAAGGCTGCGACGGCTGAGAACTTCGGCTGGCAGTGGCAACACTTCACGCAGGAAGATGAGCGATATGACGAGCAATTCTTAGGATGGATTGCGCCCGTCAAGCCCGAATTTTTCAAAGATAAGATCATCCTTGAGGGCGGCTGCGGTAAAGGTCGCCACACGCAGCTTGCGGCGCGCTGGGGCGCACGCGAGATCATCGGCGTAGATTTGAGCGCGGCGGTCGAAACGGCTTTCGCCGCGACGCGCCATCTTGAAAACGCGCACGTCGTTCAGGCGGACATCTATCACCTTCCTTTTACCCGACAATTCGATTATGCCTTTTCGGTTGGCGTGCTTCATCATTTGCCCGACCCGCGCGGGGGCTTTCGTTCGCTGGCGGTAAAGGTCAAAGCGGGCGGGCACCTTTCAGCCTGGGTTTACGGAGCGGAAAACAACGGCTGGATTACGCGCTGGGTAAACCCCTTGCGCGAGCGTTTGACATCGCGGATGAACCAGCGCGCGCTCCTGCATGTCTCAAAGCTCCCGGCGGCTGCCGTTTATGCTGCGACGAAACTGATTTACGGGCCGCTCAACAGGAGCGCGCGCGGGTCTGCGTTGGCGCGTCATTTGTTCTACAATGACTACCTGAGCGCAATCTCAAGTTTCGGCTGGCGCGAACAGCACACCATTGTCTTCGATCATCTGGTCGCGCCGACAGCCTTTTACATCTCGCGCGGAGAGTTTGAAGAGTGGTGGAAAGAGATCAGCGCAAGCGAGTTGAAGATAGGCTGGCACAACAAAAATAGCTGGCGCGGATTCGGGCGAGTAAGTCAGGAAAGCAATAGACAGGATTAACAGGATTATTAAGATAAAGAAAACAATGTTAAGTCGAGAAGGCTAAATGCTCTTTCTCCTAATCCTGTAAATCCTGTCTAAAAAGAAAATGGAAAAATCTCTCAGTCTGCCGCAGGAGATGCAGCAACACACCTACTCGATCATGTACGAGGTCGAGGGAACGCACTGGTGGTTTGTCGGGCGGCGGCGCATCATCGGTAGCTTTGTCGAAAAGATTTGCCGGGAACTTGGAGACAGCACGCGCCCGCGCATTCTGGATGTCGGCTGCGGCACGGGCGCTAATCTTGAGCTGTTGGGCAAGTACGGCGACGCGGAAGGCGTGGATGTATCAGAAGAAGCGCTCGCCTTCTGTCGCGCGCGCGGCCTTGAAAACGTTAAGCTGGGCGAAGCGGAGAAGTTACCTTACGAAGACAATTCGTTTGATCTGGTGACGGGTCTGGATGTGGTCGAGCATCTCGACGATGATGTGGCGGGTCTCAGCGAGATGCGGCGCGTGCTTAAACCAAACGGGCGTGCATTGCTGTTCGTTCCGGCGTTCATGTTTCTCTGGGGAGTGCAGGATGACATCAGCCATCACCGGCGTCGTTATACGATTCCCGGTTTGCGTCGAGTCGTCGAAGCTGCAGGCTTAGAAGTTGAGCGCACCACTTACGCCAATATCAGTTTCTTCGCGCCTATTTTGGCGGGGCGCTCTCTGATGAAAGTAACCGGCCTCAAACCCGCCTCGGAGAATAACATCAATGTTTCGGCGCTCAACGGTGTCCTGGGGCGTATCCTCGGTGCGGAAAGCTTTTTTCTGCGCCGCATGAATTTCCCCTTCGGCGTTTCAGCCTTGTGCGTCGCGCGAAGAATTGAATAGATGAAAAGTTACAACGAAAAAACTTTAACGAGAGATCGTGAATACAACGGCGACGGTGCGAGTGACGTGCCTGACATCTCGGTCTTCCTGCCGGTCTTTGATGAAGAACCGAATTTGCGCTTGCTGCACGAGAAGCTCGACGAGGCTCTCGAAAAGCTCGGACGCACGGCTGAGATTATTTACGTTGACGACGGCTCGCGTGATGGCAGCCTGAAAATTTTGCGCGAGCTGGCGCAAGAGGACAAGCGCGTGCGAGTCGTTGCTCTCAGGCGCAACTATGGTCAGACGGCTGCGATGGCCGCGGGCATTGACGCGGCGCGCGGGCGCGTGTTGATTCCGATGGATGCGGACTTGCAGAACGATCCGGCGGACATCGTGCGCCGGTTGGGTAAATTGGACGAGGGCTACGACGTGGTTTCGGGCTGGCGCAAAAACAGGCAGGACAAACTGGTGACGCGGAAGATTCCTTCCATGCTCGCCAATCGCTTGATCTCATGGATCGGCGGCGTGCCCCTGCATGATTACGGCTGCTCGCTCAAAGCGTATCGTCGTGAATCGCTCGAAGACGTGCGGCTCTACGGCGAGATGCATCGCTTCATCCCGATTTACGCTTCGTGGGCGGGGGCGCGCGTCACGGAAATCCCGGTCGAGCATCACGCGCGCACGATGGGGAAATCTAAGTACGGATTGTCGCGCACGATCAAGGTCGTCTTCGATTTGATGACGATCAAGTTTATGGCGTCGTACCAGACGAAGCCGATCTACATCTTCGGCTCGTTCGGCTTTCTCAGTTTCTTCGTCGCATTCATCGCAGGACTGTGGGCTTTGTTTCTCAAGCTCACGCACAGGGCTGATCTTATCCAGACGCCGCTGCCGATTATCGCCATCGTGCTGTTCGCTGTCGGCATCCAGTTTCTCCTGATGGGCTTGCTGGCCGAAATGCTCGTCCGCACCTATCACGAATCGCAGTCGAAGCGAATCTACGCCGTGCGCGAGATGATCGGATTTGATAAAACAGTGACAAGTGATGAGTTGCAAGTGACAAGTTAAATGCTTGTTTTTACTTGTCACTCGTCACTTGTCACTCGTCACTTTTCTTATGTGTGGAATTACCGGCTGGGCAAATCTCGATGCGCGAACGCCGCCGCCTGACGGCGCGAGGGAACTCCTGCGCTCGATGTGCGAGCGGATGACGCATCGCGGGCCGGATTCCGAAGGCTTGATGACGACGACGGGCGTTGCTTTGGGGATGCGCCGCCTTGCCATCATTGATCTACAGGCTGGCGAACAGCCCGCGACCAGCGAAGACGGCCAAATCTCTGTCATCCTCAACGGCGAGATTTATAATTACCGCGAGATACGCTCCGAGCTTGAGAAGCGCGGACATCGTTTTCGCTCAGAATCCGATACGGAAGTCCTGCCGCATCTCTACGAAGAATATGGCACGGAGATGGTCAATCATCTGAACGGCATGTTCGCCTTCGCCGTCTGGGACGCACGCCATCGCAGGCTTTTCATCGCCCGCGACCGCTTCGGCGAAAAGCCTCTTTACTGGGGCGTGTTCGATAAAACATTCCTCTTTGCCTCAGAACCGAAAGTCCTGCTCGCGCATCCGTCCGTGCAACCCGCGCTGAATCTCGACGCATTACGGCAATATCTTTCGTTCGATTACGTGCCCGCACCGCTTTCAATCTATCAGGGCATTAACAAGCTCCCTGCCGCGCATACGTTGACGGTCGAAAACGGGCGCGTTGACGTGCAACCGTACTGGCGTCTGAGCTACAAGACGCGGCAACCCGTGCCGACAGAGGAAGAGGCGGCTGAAGAAGTGAGAAGGCTGTTGGAAGATTCCGTGCGGATGCGGCTTGTCTCTGACGTGCCGCTCGGCGTGCTGCTCTCAGGCGGCGTGGATTCTTCGGCGGTCGCGGCGATGGCCGTGCGCGCGTCAAACGAAACGGTCAAGACTTTCTCCATCTCGTTCGCGGAATCATCATTCGACGAATCGGCGCACGCGCGGGCGGTGGCAAAGTATCTCGGCACGGATCATCACGAAGAGCGTCTGAGTGTTGATCTGGCCGCGAACCTGGTCGGTGAGATCGGCTCGTGGATGGACGAGCCGTTTAGCGACCCCTCGCTTGTGCCGACCTTTTTGCTCTCGCGCTTCACGCGCAAGCACGTCACGGTCGCGCTTGGCGGCGACGGCGGCGACGAACTCTTCGCGGGCTACCCGATGTACTGGGGACACAATCTCGCTCGCAACTACGCTCGCATTCCCCGCTTCCTGCGCCGCTCCATTATTGAACCCGTCGTTCGCCACCTGCCCGTCAAGATGAAGAATCTTTCGTTCGACTTTAAGGCACGTCGCTTCGTCACCGGAATGACTTACGACGAAGTCGCGCGCCATCACATCTGGTTCGGCTCGTTCACACCCGACGAGCAAGAGATGCTTTTGACGCCCGCTGCGCGGGGCGCGAGCGACGGCGATGTTTACCGCGAAGCGCGACGCCTGCTGGCGGAAGACTGCGACGCCGACAACATCGTCGAGCGGATGCAGAGCCTCGACATGCGCCTTTACCTCGCCGAAGATATACTGACCAAAGTTGACCGGGCGAGCATGGCTGTCTCGCTGGAAGTTCGGGCACCGTTTTTAGACCCGCGTGTTGCGGAATACGCGGCGAGCCTTCCAATTGACTATAAACTGCGCGGGCGCACCACGAAATATATTCTGAAGCGAGCCGTCGGTGATCTCCTGCCCCCGTTCGTCACTCGTCGCGGCAAGAAAGGTTTCGGCGTGCCCGTCGCCGAATGGCTCAAGGGAAAGCTGCGCCCGCTCGCACGCGACTTGCTCTCGCCCGAGCGCATCCGCAAGGCCGGCCTCTTTGACGCCAACTACATCCAGCGCCTTCAGGACGAGCACGAGCAAGGGCGCGCCAATCATCGCAAGCTGCTCTGGACGCTGCTCATGTTTGAACTCTGGCAGGAAAGCTTTATCGAGACGCCGCGTCGGATTGAAACCTCTGTCAGCAGCAAGCTGTGAGCCTGCGCTCCCAGAGGTGTCTCTGATGAAAAGCGAACTGGAGAGCGCATACGACGATTTGGCCAGGTGGTGTCGTGAACGCGACTATAGCGGGCATGACCCGTTCGACGCGCTGAACAGTCGTTTGTTTCAGGCCACGCCGCTCAAACGCTCACGCGCGGCGCGTCTCGTCTGGACGCAACTCTTCAAACGCTCGCCAGTAAGTTTCCGAAACATCGTTCGCGTGCCTGCTGAAAGAAATGCGAAAGGCACGGCACTGTTTGCGCTCGCCGCTCTGTCAAACTTTCGTCGAACGAAGACGAAAGAAGCGGAAACGGAAGTGCGAGCGTTGCTTGACGATCTGCGCGGCGCGCAAATCGAGGGCTTGAGCGGCGCGGCGTGGGGTTACAACTTCGACTGGCAGGGGCGCGCCTTCTTCGCTCCAAAGGGCACACCGACCATTGTTCCGACGGCGTTCGCCGCTCGCGCATTTACAGAAGCGGCGCGCGATTTCAAAGACGACTCGTATTTACGGACGGCGCGCAGTGCCTGTGATTTCATCCTGCGTGACCTTCCGCGCAGTGAAGAACAAAAGAGCGAAGTTTGTTGGAGCTATTCGCCAGTTGACCGAACGCGCGTCTTTAATGCGAGTCTGCTGGCAGCGGAAACCCTCGCGTCGGTTGGCGCTCTGACGGGTGAAAGCGATCTTTGCGAATGGGCTGTGCGCGGCGCGCGCTATGTCGTCAACCGGCAACGTGAAGACGGCTCGTGGGCGTATGGCGCAGACGGCTATCAATCATGGGCGGACAATTTCCACACGGCGTTCGTTCTCACAAGTCTCGCGCGTATCAGCAGAGCGTGCCCGTCGTGTCATGACGAATTCGCGGAAGCAATCATGCGAGGCTATCAATTCTGGCGCGCCTCGTTCTTTCTCTCAAACGGCTGGCCGAAATACTTTCATGATAGACTCTACCCGGTTGACGCACATTCGGCTGGCGCTGCCGTCGTCGCGCTTCTTGAATTGCAGGAACTAGATAATACCGCCATCGATCTTGCACAAAAAATCGCGCTCTGGGCTATTCAAAACTTACGCGATCCGCGCGGCTTCTTTTATTACCAGCGCCGTCGCTTCTACACCGTCCGCACGCCCTACATGCGCTGGTCGCAAGCGTGGATGCTGTATGCGCTGGCGCGA
>JACCVS010000809.1 GCA_013698055.1 Acidobacteriota bacterium | reverse complement strand
GCCTTGCACGAAAGCACGCAGCCAAGCGGGAAGCATCGCAACGGGGAAATCCGGCAAGTTATATTCGTAAAAGGCGGCGGGTAATTCCCATTGCTCCGGCTCGGCTCTAAACTTTGATGGCAGGCGTCCGGCGGGCAGACCTTCAGCAATGAGCAAAGCGTCATAGGTGCACTTGGCGTTGCACGTCACTGCTCCGCTGTCAGGAAAGTAGGCCAGCGCCGTCTTTCCCTTGCCGTTATGGGCTAGGCACTGCGCGTCGTAGTGGCCGCGCGAATTGAGCGTCCCGCGCGCCGTGATGCGTTGACAGAGTTCTACGTGGCGGTCTTCGTGAAACTCAAAGCTGACCGCCTTATCATTACTGTGTTCTGACTGCTCAGGGTTCGCGTTTGACTCAAGTTCAAGCGTCTGCCAGTCAAGCGGTTCACCATCCACAATGACGGACTCGTAAGGCGCATCTGCTGAAGCAATGGCGGGCGTGTAGTACATGCGGCTGGCGTCCTGTGCTTGGGAATCAATCTTGCCGTCGGACAGATGCGCCGCCCATTGCCAGAGCGCGGGAAACTTCTCCGCCGGGATCGGCACGGCCAGAGGCACAACGACGCGGAAGCGCTCTTCTGCCTCCGGGTTGCTCTTTGTCACTTGCCGATGGCTGTGCGTAGTGTATGCGGCGAAACAACAGCCCAACACGCGCCACTTCGCCAGATCATCCTCAAGTGAAGCCTGATGATCGTAGTCCAGAACGAGCAGCGAAAGTTCAGTAACATTCTTCTGCAAGCGATGCGCAGGCTGAAAGATGGCGGGCGAGAAGAGCGAACCGTCTTTCACCTGACGCACAGCAGGCTGCTCGAATCGCTCACACATATGCGCCCAAGTCCGCTGCGCCTCTTTTGGCAAGGTGTCTGTCTTGCCATTGAAAATCGAAAGCCTAAAGGACATTAGTGCATTCATGCTATCAACCTCGCTGCTTATTTCCTTCGCTTCCTTTGCTCAGGTAAGCTTGTAAGGCGCTATCTAAGATTAGGACACGCCTTCCGAATCTCTTCGTCGGCAATACCCCTCGCTTGATCTCACGGCGAAGGAACGGGGCGCTCAATCCCGTTGCTTGGGATACTTCCAGCACACTCCATGCTATTTTAGGGCTTGTAATGGTCTCTGACATTCGGTATACTCCTTTGCCACTCAGAACCATTGGGGATTATAAGCGTAGATGTTGAATTTGCAACCTTTAAGACAAGCAAACGCGGTAATTTTTACAAGCCTACATTGTTGTAAGGCAATTACGTTGTAATCACAATATCCAAAATGAGCCGAAAAGAATTACACACGCCCGAAGACAGATACCGGATGTACCTACATCCGACCAAAGATGATTTGAAATCTTTGAAGATGGAGAGACTTGAGAGATATATTGAATTAGCTAATATGCTTCCGTCTGAACGTGTGGCGTTAGACCTTGATGAGTTCTTGCGCGAGGAAGCAAAAGACAGCGCTGTTCCCAAAGAAGGCACAATTGAGTCTTGGGTTTATAAATTCAAGATTCTCTTGCCCTATCTTGATCGGTTTCCATCGGATTTCCGTGACTACGTTTTGGGTGATGCGGTAGAGGATTATAGAAAACTGGATGTCACGAAATTGGAAGATGAAAGTAGTCGTCCTCATTTGGTAGCGATTTTGGGCGCTCTGGATAGATACAGGGAATTTCGTCAGGTCAGAGAGAAGCTGCGACTGATAGCCCGCCATTTTAAGAAAGATACCCCACAGTGGTCTAAGTTTTTTCATGGTTCTATTGGGATAAGTACAACTTTGCGGATGGGTCATGGAGGGAAGCTTGAGATACATCTCGACCATTTTGTTGAAACTGTTCAGGGATTGGAAGCTGAACGAATCCGCGAGTGTCCTGTATGCCAACGCATCTTTTGGGCACATCCTATAAGCAAGATGTCCTGCTCTACGCGATGCAGGAATCTCTTTAATGTCCGAAAACACCGCGCCCTTATGAAGAAAAACAAGGCGCACAAGTAACTGGAGAATTGCCATGCGGCTATATAAAAGAGATCAAATATGGTGGACAGATTTCAGCGTCAATGGTCAACGCTTCCGTATAAGCTTAGATACTACGGATGGACGCAAAGCTCCGGGGATCGCTCACGAAAAGGTCGCACAGGCCCAGCAAGGGAAGCTCTCTCAGGCCAGCCAGAGCTTCGCTAGGCTTGCGTTTGGCGAGGCAGCCGATAGATATATCGCTGGTCGCGGAATTGAGCTTGCTCAGTCAAGCCTGATGAAGGAGAAACAATTATTAGTAAAGCCCAGAGAGTTCTTTCAGGCAACAGCATTAAGCCGTATTTCGGCTGATGGTATCTTGGAATATCGGGAGTGGCGTGCAGCACAGAACATCGGCCCTGCGATGCTTAACATGGAAGTCGGAGTCCTCAGAAGAATATTGAAGCGTGCGAAGCTCTGGCACACAATTGCCGACGATATTAAGCCTCTCAAAGAGCCACAAACCATTGGTCGGGCACTCTCCCCTGACCAGCGACAAAAGCTAATTGGGACAGCTTCTCTAAAGCCAGAATGGGAAACGGCATATCTGGCGGCAATCCTCGCATTAAATACCACAACACGCGGCTGTGAGCTTCGTCGTTTTCGCTGGGCTGATGTTGACCTTCTAAACGGGACGATAACCATTCGCAAGAGCAAGACAGTGGCCGGTGAGCGTGTTATTCCACTAACTAAGGATGCACAAGATGCGCTCGTGCGGTTACGGCGGCGTGCTGAGACAGTAGGGCCGGTTGAGCCTTTGCATTTTATATTTGCGTCCTTCAAGCCTGTAGGGAAATTTGAAAACAAGGAAATGGTTGGGATATACATGAGCGGTTTTGATCCTACCCATCCGATTGGAAGTTGGAAAAAGGCTTGGAGAACTCTAACGACTAAAGCAGGATTAAAGGGTTTGAGGTTCCATGATTTGCGACATCATGCTATTACGGAATTAGCTGAGTCAGGGGCAAGCGAGCAAACTATTCTCTCTATCGCTGGTCATGTCTCCCGTCGGATGCAAGAGCGCTATAGCCACATTCGGATGGAGGCCAAACGTAACGCTCTCGAAGCTATTTCTCAAAGTGGGATAGGTAATGGCACAGTGAACGGCACAAAAAAGGGGGGTGAAGTCCCTGACGTGTCTATTTTGGGCAAAAAGATGGTAGGCGCGTGGGGATTTGAACCCCAGACCCCTACCGTGTCAAGGTAGTGCTCTACCCCTGAGCTACGCGCCTATTTTCAAAACATTCGCTTTAAAATAGCTTTGAAAACGAGGCTGTAAATTAACAAACGGGCAGCAAGAGTGTCAAGCTACGCACTTTCCTGGCAGTAGTTCAGTTTGAGTTTATGCTCCCGTATTTATCGCCCTTATAATTTGAAACTGACCAGCTATCACTTTCCAAGCAATGAGCGAGATAGAGAAACCGTCTGCGCTGATTATGCCAGCGCAGACGGTTTTATGTTATCAGGCTTTTCTTACTTACCCGTGGCTTTCTTTTCAGCGCCCTTACTTTGGTATTCGACCTTTTTCCCTGAGCGCGCTTCGAGAATCGGCAAGAATGTTCTCACCATGTCTTTATCAATCTTAAAGACGGCGACCTGCTCTTTTCCAGCCTCGTCAGTGAATCCGATAGTGACAAAATGCTTCTGCTTTTTAGAGAACAAGGTAAGCAACCCGAGGGGGCCAAGTAAGATCGTCGTGGCGACAGCAGCGCCGATACGCCTCCCGGATTTTTGACCGTACTCGATATCAATAAAGTTGGCGTAGGGGATGGATGCGATCTGATTCTTTTCATAAATGAACTGGAGTTCCTTTTCGTCGGTAGCCACCAAGCGGCCCTTAACTTCTTTCTTCGCATCTTTGAATGCTGCCATCGTGCCACCATAGTAAGAAGCCTTGTCTGATTTGGCATAGACAGCAACCGATCCAAAAAGCAGAGAGAAGATTAATAACAAGGAAAGTTTTTTTAACATGTGAAGCCTTTCAGGGTTGAGAGTTGAAATTGGAGGGCAAGAGCTGAGTTGAAATACAGAGAGTCTCTGCGAAGCTATTGCCAGAAGGCAAGGGGAAGATAGAGACTCATCACCATCGTGCCTTTACGAGCCTGCGCAATATAAATGAGGCGGCAGTTAACGTCAAGCTGGGGACTGAGGTTTTCGTCCGCTTTTTCAGGCGCTTGCTGTCTCCGCAGACACCTGCTCCCACTCTTCATAAAGCTGACGAAGTCGCGCGTCTGTGTTCTTATACTCAGCATTGAGAGCCTTAAGACGCTTGGAATCCCGCGCGACTTCAGGCTGCCCCAACTGTTCGGAAATCTCTGCCAAGCGCTTTTCCGCTTCGGCGATCTCCGTTTCGATTGACTGCGAATCTCGAGCGTTCTTTTTCTTCGCGCCCTTACCGCCGATGGCTTTAGTCTTCGGGCGCGCAATTGTCTCCCTGGGCTTTGCGGATTCTCCGGACTCTGCGGGCACAGGTTGCTCCTGAACTGGCGCGCGCTTCTGCGCCGCTTTCCAGTCGTGATACTCCGTATAATCGCCGTCGTAATGCTCGGCTGCGCCTGCGCCGTCAAGCGCGAGAATTTGCGTGGCAACGCGGTCGAGAAAATAACGGTCGTGGCTGATGGTGATAATCGTTCCCTGAAAGGCATCGAGGGCTTCTTCGAGAGCTTCTCGCGAAGGAATGTCCAGATGGTTTGTCGGCTCATCCAGCACCAGCACGTTAACGCGCGAGTAGATCAACTTCGCGAGAGCAAGACGGCCTTTCTCACCGCCGGAAAGATCGCGGACATGCTTGTAAACATCGTCGCCTGTGAAAAGAAACTTGGCGAGAAAGGAGCGCAATTCACCAGCCGTGACGGTCGAGGGCGCGACGCGACGCAACTCCATGATGATCTCGTTGCGGTCGTCAAGGTCATCCAACTGCTGCGCGTAATATCCGATCTGAACTTTCGTTCCCCAGCTAATTTCACCGGCGAGCAGTTGCAGCTTGCCCAGCACGCTTTTGACGAAAGTAGTCTTCCCAGAGCCGTTCGGGCCGATGATGCCGAGACACTCGCCGCGCCGGAGCGTGAACGTAA
This sequence comes from Acidobacteriota bacterium, assembly GCA_013698055.1. Lineage (GTDB taxonomy): Bacteria > Acidobacteriota > Blastocatellia > Pyrinomonadales > Pyrinomonadaceae > QHXM01. The sequence continues at coordinate 6,734 of JACCVS010000809.1, read as the reverse complement.
TATCGCTTGCCAGAATCTTATTCGGATAGCCGACAGTCGCATCCTTGACCGTCAGCACTTGCGTGCCCGCGCGCTCGATTGATTGAAGACGAAAATCGCCGGATGATTGATCGTGTCGCACGGACTCAACCCGCTCAAGTTTCTCCAACATCTTGCGGCGCGACTTGGCCTGCTTGGTTTTCTGTCCGGCCAAATTGCGGCGGATAAAATCTTCGGTCTTGGAAATCAGATGTTGCTGATTATCGTAAGCGCGTTGTTGCGCCTCGCGACGGACTTCGCGCTCGACCAGATATGCCGAATAGTTTCCGGTATAGCTTGAGGCACGCCCGCTCTCAAGCTCAATGATGCGACGGCAGGCGCGATCCAGAAAGTAGCGGTCATGGCTGATGATGACGTAGGCCGAGTTGTATGTATTAAGGAATTCTTCGAGCCACTCGACCGAGTTAACGTCCAGGTGATTGGTCGGCTCGTCGAGCAAAAGAACGTCAGGCTCTGCGAGCAGTAAGCGCGCTAGGCCAAGACGATTCTGTTGCCCGCCGGAAAGTTTCTCCGTCTCTAGATTCCAGCTCTCGCGCTCAAAACCAAGCCCCTGCAAGATTGATTCCGCTTTGGCTGTGTACTCGAAGCCACCCTCACGCTCGAATTGATGCTGAAGCTCGCTGTAACGCTCAAGCACCACATCCAGATCGTCGCTCGCTTCAGCCATGCGATGCTCAAGCTCGTGCATCTCATGCTCGATCTGCTGAAGATGACCGAAGGCAGCGAGGGCTGATTCATGGACGGTCGAACCCGCCTCAAAATGAACATGCTGTGCGAGTAATCCCAGCCGCAGCCCTCGCGCGCGCACAACGTCTCCGCTATCAGGAGTCTCTTCATCGCTGATTAAGCGAAAGACGGTTGTCTTCCCCGCCCCGTTGCGCCCCACCAGTCCGACGTGCTCTCCCGGATTGATCTGCATGGATGTGCCTCGCAAGACATCCTGCGAGCCATAGGACTTATGTACATCTGAGAAACGGAATAACATGACAAGGAAATTTTTTAAGTGTCCTGCAAACAGTAAGCAGTGAGGAGAAATGCCAGGCAGTCTCTCCTCACTGCTTTTTAATTACTCCTCACCGTTTACTTGTTAGGAGCCGGTGAAACGGTGGACGCCGGGGTGGCTGTCGCCTGTGGCGTAGCTGATGCCGACGGACTGGCGGCAGGAGGCACGACCGGAGAGGTAGCAGGAGACGACGCCGGGGATGCAGCCGGAGATGCAGTAGTGCCCGGAGTCGCCTGTCGCATCCCGCTCATCATTTCGGGTTTGGCGAGCATATCCGCAGCAAGATTATTGACGACCTTCGCCTCTGTCATGGCCACTTCTAATAAAGCCGCGTTCAGAATCTGCTTGCGCTGATCGGTCAGCGCCTGTGTGATCTGCTGGCGCACGCCGGGGCTATCGAACGTCAGGTTCTCGTTCTGAAGTTGCTTGCTCTGTAGCTTGAAAATGTACCAGCGCTTGTTCGGGAACTGTATGGGCGGGGTGTAACTGCCAACCTGCAACGGCCCGAAGAATTGCTCGACAAGCGATACCGGAAAGCCATTCTGCTTAAGAGCATCTTCAGTGGCAAACCCAAGATCGCCACCGCGCTCTCTGACCTCCGGCACATCCTCGCTACGCGCGCGCGCGACCGTCGCGAAATCCGCTCCGCTTTTTAGCTGTGCATAGATGTTATCAACCTTAACTTTCGCTTCCGTCTCATTCTTCGCGTCATCCTGTAGCCCGTTTTCTGCCGGGTCAACCACGATATTGGCGAGACCTACGCCGCGCGGGTTGATGAATTGCTGCTTGTTGGTGTTGTAATAATCCGAGACCTCTTCGTCCCTGACGGTGATCTTTGCATTGATCTGATCCTGTAGCTTCTCAATAGCCTTCGACCTGCGTGCTTCATCACGCAGCATCTCGACGGTCTGCCCCTGCTCCTTGAGCCTCTTCTGAAACTCTTCTTCGGTCATTCCGCTCTGCTGTTTGAGAACCGTCAGAACCTGGTTAATCTCATCATCTTTTGGAATCAACCCCTGCTTTTCGGCGCGCTGGAAGAGCACCTCTTGTTGAATCAAGGTGTCGAGCGCCTGCAAGCGCGTCTGAGCAAGCTGAAGCGGCGACAGCTTTGACTGCTGGCCCTGAAACTTCTGGTTGATGAGCCGGTCAACTTCGCTTAACATTATATTTTTGCTGTTCACGGTAGCGGCAACATCCGTCGCACCGCCCGGACTAGTTGTGCCTGTACCTGTGCCACTGCCGGTCGAACCGCAAGCGGTGAACGCAAGCGTGATCAGAGCGACGCTGGCCGTAAGAACTGTCTGTTTGATTAATCTGGACACTTTCTGCTCCTTCAAAGTTGACGATAATGACTGATGGCTAATTCCCGAACGCACGCTTTACCTGCTTGACGTTTCGGAAAAACGTTTGCTATAAGTTCTCGTTTTGAATCTCTTGCTCGGATTCAATGATTCTCGTCCAAGAGAATCCTAAATACGGCTTTAATGCTCGGAGGAATTAAATAATCATGGCTAAACGATGCGAAGTCTGCGGCAAAGGCCCGCAATTCGGTAATAATGTTTCCCACGCGAACAATCGCACCCGCCGCCGCTTTAACCCAAACCTGCAATCCATCCGCGTACAGCGCCCGCAAGGCGGTGTTCAGCGCACGAAGGTCTGCACCAGATGCATCAAGGCCGGCAAAATCGCGAAAGCAGCATGAGCCGACGGCATCTTATCTTTTCAAACTCAATGGCTACCGGGCGACTATGACGACTGACAAGTCGGCCAGAGGATGCGCGGTAGCTATTCTTTTTCTGCAAGCGCGATGACCTCAATTTCAACGCGAGCATCGCGCGGCAGGCGCGCCGCTTCAACGGTTGCGCGCGCTGGTGGATTTTCCTTGAAATACCGCCCGTAAACCTCATTCATCGCCGAGAAATCGTTCATATCCGCGAGAAAGACCGTCGTCTTAACGACACTCTTAAGGCCGGTTCCCGCTGCTTCAAGCACGGCACTGAGATTACGCATCACCTGTTCGGTCTGCTCGGCAACGCCGCCTGGGACGAACTCGCCTGTCTTCGGATCAAGAGGAATTTGCCCAGAGGCGAATACGAATCCTCCAGCGCGGATAGCCTGTGAATATGGCCCGATGGCCGCAGGCGCACTCTCAGTTTTGACGATCTCCCTCACTGTACGGATAACCTCTTTTCCCCTTCGTGAAACAAACTGTGCATTTTAACAGAAAGACCGGAGAAGGCAAAATTCAAAACTAAACGCAGAATTCAGGATACAAGGCGGAGAGTCTCTTTTAATAAAGCGGCTTCCGCCTGTAATAAAGCGGCTTCCGCCTGACTTTTGAATTTTAGGCCGCGCCCTGCAAGCGTTCAACGTCGAGTACACCCGGCACGCTCTTAATCGAATTGATTACTTTGTCCAGATGCTTGACATCGAAAACCTCAACCGTCACCTCGATTCGCCCCCGCTCGTCCGGAGCGACAGAGGCGCGGGCGTCACGGATGCCTGTTTTCATGTCGGAGATGGCTCCTGTAATTCCGGCGATCATGCCCGTGCGGTTCTCTGTTATCGCCAACAGCTTGACGGCGTAGGCGGCGTCATCAGATTTACCCGCCCACTCGACTTCGACTATTCGCTCAGGGTTGATCATCAACTGCGTCACGTTTTTGCAGCGCGTAGAGTGAACCGCAACGCCCTTGCCGCGGGTGATGTAGCCAACAATTTCTTCGCCACGAAGCGGATTGCAGCAGCGCGCGCGGACCACCATTAAATCGTCCACACCGCGCACGACAATCGCATCTTCGCCCAACCGGATGAGACGCTTGACGGCGCGCATTCCGCTGCGAAGCTTAGACTCCTTCTGCGCGTCGAGTTCTTCAAACTTTGCGGGCGGGAGATATTTGGCAATGACGTTGCGCGGCACGAGCTTGCCGTAGCCGATGGCCGCGAGCAGATCGTCAACGCGCCCGTAGCCGTATTCACCTGCGATGCGCTTGAACGTGTCGTCGCTGCCGTTCAATAGTTTCTTGGTGGGAAGCTGGAAGCGTGCCGCCTCTTTCTCGAACAGCTTGCGCCCGATCTCGATGCTCTCGGCGCGCTGCTGCTCTGAGACCCAGTGGCGCACGCGATTCTTCGCGCGTGAGGTGACGACGAAATTCAGCCAGTCGCGACTGGGATGTGAATTAGATGTCGTCAGAATCTCGACGACATCGCCGTTTTGAATCTGTGAGCGCAAAGGTGCCATGCGATTGTTGATGCGCGCACCCGTGCATGTATTGCCGACTTCCGAGTGAATCGCAAAAGCGAAATCAACGGGTGTCGCGCCGCGTGGCAACTGGATTACCTTGCCCATCGGGGTGAAGGCGTAAACATCTTTCGGGTAGAGGTCGAGCTTTAATGAATCCAGGAAATCGCGCGAGTCCTTGACCTCCTGCGTCCATTCCACCAATGAGCGCAACGCCTGCAAAGCCTTGTCATCATCGCGCGTGCCGCGCTTGTCATCCTTGTATTTCCAGTGCGCCGCGACACCCTCTTCCGCGATATGGTGCATCTCTTCCGTGCGAATCTGAACTTCAAAGGGTTGGGCTTTCGGACCGATGACGGATGTGTGCAGTGATTGATAGAGGTTGTCGCGCGGGGTGGCAATCCAGTCCTTGATGCGTCCGGGCACGGGACGCCAGTTGTTATGAATGACGCCGAGTGCTGCGTAACAGTAGCGAACTTCGTTCGGCGTGATGACACGCGCGGCGACCAGATCATAGACTTGATTTAGATCGATTTTCTGAATTTGAAGTTTCTTCCAAATCGAATAGAGGCGTTTTATCCTGCCTTCGATGCGGACGTAAGGCACGTCGGATTCGTGCATCTGCTCTTCGATGCTGGCAGTAATCTCTTTGAGGAAGGCTTCGTTGACGGGGCGGCGTGTTTCCAGTTGGACGGTCAGCTCACGATAGTCTTCCGGATGGAGGTGCTGAAAAGCGAGGTCTTCAAGCTCGCCGCGCAACTTACCCATGCCGAGGCGGTGTGCGATGGGAGCATAGATGTCCATCGTCTCTTGGGCAATGCGCTTGCGCTTCTCGGGCTTCAGGTGTTGCAACGTCCGCATGTTGTGCAGACGGTCAGCGAGTTTGACAAGGACGACGCGCACGTCGTTGACCATTGCCAGGAGCATCTTGCGAACATTTTCGGCCTGCTGTTCTTCGTGCGAGACGTTGCTGATCTGCGAAATTTTCGTCAGGCCATCAACCAGCAAAGTGACTTCGTCGCCAAAATATTTACGAATCGTTTCGAGGTCAACGAGCGTGTCCTCGACGACATCGTGCAGTAGTCCCGTCGAAACGGAAATCTCATCCAGACGCATGTCGGCCAGAATATTAGCGACTTCGAGCGGGTGAACGAGATACGGCTCGCCCGAAGCTCGCATTTGGCCTTTGTGCTCGCGCGCAGAGAAGAAATAAGCGCGACGCAGCAAATCAAGGTCTGCTTGCGGGTGATTTCTCCCGACCTTCTCGACAATGTCCTCAATGCGAATCATTTCGTAAGCACTCAGCTATCAGCGGTCAGCAGTCAGCTAAAACGCCATTGGCTGAAAGCTGACCGCTGATAGCTGACCGCTAATTATAAAAGAGGTGATGCCCGACCCGAAAGTCGAGCATCACCTGCCTCGTGTGGCGAACCGGGGTTGTGTGTTGAGGTCCGAGCGCGTTCGCCTGCCAGTTTTGGCTTGAATTAACCGGCCGCTGCTGTGGGGGGAGGAGGCTGTGCCGCCTTCTTTTTCTCGTACAATTCCTGTGTGCGCTTCAATGCCTCTTCCGCCTGCTTTGCTATTTCCTGTGCCTTGGCGGTGTTTTCATCCATTTGGGCAAGCTTCTTGGCTTCGAGCAGCAGGTTGTACTTCTGACTCCAAGCCTTTTCGTTCTCGTTGTCGAGCTTAATAGCGTTCTCAGCTTTTTCCAGTCCTACCGTCATACGTCTAACCGCTTTGTCGTAATCCGCCGTATCCTTCGGCTTGATATAGACGAGAACTACTGAAGTGCCTTTGTCCACCTTCTGTTGATTGGATGGGCTATCGGTCACTTGATTGGAACACTCCCAATCTTTACTGGCGAGGAAGGCCATAGCGTCCGCGCGTTTTTTAGGCTCGACTGATCCGTTCTTGGCGCGCTCTTCAACCCATTGACTTTGCTCTTCGGGCTTGTTCAGGCTGCCCAGCAAAACGGTCACTGCCGTAAACGCCTCGTCATTGTTGGGGTCTTTTTTCGCAAGTTCCTTGTAAGACTGGATGGCTTCGTTCGCCTTGGCTACATTTTCCGGCGAATCCACCCCTTTGCGATACTGGGCATGAATTGCTCGCGCAATAAATACGGGAGCGTTCTCATTACTAGGGTCAAGCTCCAACGCTTTTTTAGCGTGCATCTCCGCTTCGGCGAACTTCTTCTCTTTGTAACTCTGCGCGACTTTGTTCAGCTCATTCTTGGAGCGGAGGCCTTTGATAAACCCGCAGCCCGAAGCGGAAACAAGCGCGATGAGAACCAGAATTCCGATTCTTGCTTGAGAGAGTTTCATCGGTCTAATTACTCCCACTGTATAATAGTGAAGAGTGACGAGTGACAAGTGACGAGTTAAAGCGTTTGTGCTTGTCGCTCATCACTTGATCACTCGTCACTGCTTTTACGGTTCCAGAGCGTCTACCTGT
>JACCVS010000807.1 GCA_013698055.1 Acidobacteriota bacterium | reverse complement strand
TGGGTTGAGCGTTTGCGCGAGAGCGCGTTTGCCAGCTTCGAGCGGCTGGGCTTTCCGACGCCCCGTCATGAAGAGTGGAAGTACACGAATGTTGCGCCAATAGCGAAAGCTAAGTTTGACACGGCTTTCGATAACCCCAAAGACACAGCCATTCTCGACGCCTCTCAATTGCAGACGTTCACTTATGAAGAAGCGCTCGGCAGCCAGTTAGTGTTCGTCAATGGGGTTTATCGTCAGGAGCTTTCGTCTGTCGAAGCCTTGCCCGGCGGAGTTGCTGCGCTGGACATCGCAGATGCGCTGAAAGAAGAGAAGTATCAGGACGTTATCAGAGAGCAATTAGCCCGTAGCGCAGATTTTAACGAAAACGCTTTCACGGCTTTGAATACGGCGTTTCTTGAAAGCGGAGCATTTCTTTTCATCCCGGAAGGCTTGCAGGTTGAATCGCCCGTTCATCTGCTCTTTCTTTCGGACGGGCGAGATGCGCCGACTGTTTCATTCCCGCGCGTGCTGATCGTCGCGGAGCGGGGCAGCGCGGCGACTGTGATCGAGAGCTACACCAGCACAAGTGAAGATGCTTATTTCACGAACGCGGTCGTGGAAATCAACCTCGGGGAAGGCGCGCGGCTGAATCACTACAAAGTGCAGCGCGAAAGCACTGAGGCGTTTCATGTGGCGACGACGCAGGCGAGCCTGGGACGCAACAGCAGTTACAACTCGACGGCCATTACGCTCGGCGGGCGTCTTTCGCGCCATGACATCAATGTGACGCTCGATCAGGAAGGCGCGGAGTGTTGGGTTGACGGGTTGTACATCGTGGGGACAGGCCAGCACGCCGACACGCATTCGCTGATAGATCATCGCCAGCCGCATTGCACGAGCCATCAGCTTTACAAAGGCATTCTCGATGGCAAATCGCGCGCCGTCTTCAACGGAAAAGTTTTCGTGCGCGAAGGCGCGCAACAAACAGACGCGAAGCAGACAAACAGAAACTTGCTGCTCTCGAATGAAGCGCGAGTTGATACAAAGCCGCAATTGGAGATTTTTGCGGACGATGTGAAGTGCGCGCATGGCGCGACCGTCGGGCAACTCGAAGAAGAAGAGTTGTTTTACCTGACGAGTCGCGGCCTTAACCCGGATATTGCGCGCAACCTGCTGACCTACGGGTTCGCGGAAGAAGTGATCGAAAAAATCAAGGTAGCATCAATCAAGGCACAGTTGGATGGGGCGGTTCTGAATCGGCTGCATTCCGGTTTGGAAGCGGAAAGTTTATGAGCGTTACTGAAAAGATTTTAATGGCTACACCGACACTGGAAATTCCCACAGTTGCGGAGTGGGATGTCGAGCGCATCCGGGAAGATTTCCCCGTGCTCCGGCAAACGGTCAACGGCAAGCCGCTCGTCTACCTGGACAACGCTGCGTCTTCGCAAGTTCCGCAGATCGTGGTTGATCGTGGCAGCATTTATCTCGAACAGGAACACTCGAACATTCATCGAGGCGTGCATTACCTGAGCCAGCGTGCCACGACCGCATACGAAGGAGCGCGCGAGAAGGTCAAGCGGTTCATCAATGCGCGCGAGGCGCGTGAATGCATCTTTGTGCGCGGCGCGACCGAGGGCATCAATCTGGTGATGCACGGCTACGGGCGCAAATTTGTGGGTGAAGGCGACGAGGTCATCATCTCCGTGATGGAGCATCATTCAAACATCGTTCCCTGGCAGATGCTCTGCGAAGAAAAGAATGCCACGTTGCGTGTTATCCCGATGAACGATGCGGGCGAGCTTTTGCTGGACGAATATGACGCGCTCCTGAATGAGCGAACGAAGTTTGTTGCTGTCACTCACATCTCGAACGCGCTCGGCACGATCAACCCGGTCAAGGAGATCATCGCGCGGGCGCACAAGTACGGTGTGCCCGTCCTGCTTGACGGCGCGCAAGGTGCGCCACACTTGAAGGTTGACGTTCAGGATTTGGGTTGCGATTTTTATGCGCTTTCGGGGCACAAGATGTTCGCGCCAACGGGTAGTGGCGTGGTTTATGGGAAGGCCGAATGGCTTGAGAAGATGAATCCATTTCAGGGCGGAGGCAGTATGATCCGCACTGTCAGTTTTGAGAAGACGACCTATGCGGGGCTGCCGGACAAGTTTGAAGCTGGGACACCAGCTATCGCTTCACAGATCGGCCTCGGCGCAGCGATTGACTATTTGAACGCTATCGGCCACGAGCAGGCGGTCGCTTACGAGCATGAATTGCTGCTTTACGCTACCGAAAAGATCAGCGCCATCGAGGGCGTCCGCATCGTTGGCACGGCGCGTGAAAAGGCGAGCGTGCTTTCCTTTGTTGTTGACGAGGTGCATCCGCACGACATCGGCACGATTCTCGATCAGGAAGGAATCGCCGTGCGCGCCGGACACCACTGCGCCCAGCCCGTGATGAAGCATTTCAATGTCCCGGCTACAGCCCGCGCCTCGTTTGCCTTCTACAATACTAAACAGGAAGTCGACACGCTCGTACACGCGATTGAAAAAGTCATAGAAGTTTTTAGTTAGTAAATGGTAAATGGTGAATGGGAAATAGAAAGCATCCATTCACTGTAGGCCATCTACCATTCACCATCTACTATTCACCATGTCAGAACTAAGCGAGCTTTACCAGCAAGTCATTCTCGATCACAACAAGAAGCCGCGTAATTTCCATAAACTGGAAGCGGCTAACCGGAGCGCCGAAGGATACAATCCTCTCTGCGGCGATCAGTTGACGGTCTACATGCAGCTTGAAGATGAAGTCGTCAGTGACATCAGCTTTGAAGGCTCGGGCTGCGCCATCTCTAAGGCGGCGGCGAGCATGATGACGCAGGCCGTTAAGGGAAAATCCAGGCAGGACGCCGAAACTCTTTTCGATGAGTTTCACCGGATGGTGACGGGCGAGTTGGATGAAGAAGCAACGTCGCATCATCTGGGTCGCCTGACGATCTTTTCGGGCGTGCGCGACTTTCCAGCGCGCGTCAAATGCGCCAGCCTGTCGTGGCATACGATGCACGCGGCGCTCAACAATCAGGAAATTACTTCCACCGAAGGCGCGCATGATCCAGCCTCATCCGTTGGAGGGTAGCCCCTAATTCTACATTTACAGACAATATTTTTAGCGAAGGCAGCCCTAAACCGCTGCCTTTTCTTTTTGCGGTGCTGGCAAAGATGAATGGGGCAAGGCATAATAGGCTCCTAAAGTCATCTTCAGGAGTCGGCAAAAAATTGCTAATCAACCGGGTCGAACTGCGTGAGATTCGTCTGCCACTCGTCCATTTTTTTGAGACGAGCTTCGGGCGCACGACGGAGCGCCGCATTGTGCTTGTGCGCGTACATGACGGCGAAGGCGGGGAAGGCTGGGGCGAATGCACTGCCGGTGAAGGGCCTTTTTACTGCGAGGAGTGGACGGAGAGCGCCTGGCACACGCTGAAGACATATTTAGCGCCGATGGTCTTGGGGCATGAGATTGATGGTGCATCAGGTATTTTCCCATTGATGAAAGCCGTGCGCGGCAACCGGATGGCGAAAGCTGCGCTGGAAACGGCGTGCTGGGATTTGGAGGCAAAGCGCGCAGGGGTTCCGCTCTGGAAGCATCTCGGAGGCGTGCAAAGCGAAATTGCCTGCGGCGTCTCAATCGGCATTCAGGATACTATTGAGCAGTTGTTGGAAAAGATCGAGTTGGAGCTGAATGCCGGGTATCAGCGCATCAAGATCAAGATCAAGCCGGGCTGGGATATCAACGTTCTGGAGAAAGTTCGCGCCCGGTTTCCTGAGATACGTTTGATGGGCGATGCCAATTCCGCCTATAGTCTGGCCGATGCGCCGCTTTTCCGTGCGATGGACGAGTTCGATTTGATGATGATCGAGCAGCCGCTCGCTTTTGATGACATGCTCGACCACGCAGTGTTGCAGAAACAAGTGAAGACGCCTATTTGTCTCGACGAGTCAATTCGCACGCCCGCCGATGCGGGTCATGCGATTGACCTCAAGGCTTGTCGCATTATCAACGTCAAGCTGGGTCGTGTCGGCGGGCACAGTGAAGCGCAAAGGGTCGAGCGCATCTGTCGTGAAAGAAATATCGCGGCCTGGTGCGGCGGGATGCTGGAATCGGGCATCGGGCGCGCACACAACATTGCGATGGCCACGCTCAAAGGTTTTACGTTGCCCGGTGATGTCTCGGCCAGCTCGCGCTACTGGGAAGAGGACATCATTGATCCGCCCGTCACCATTACGCCCAATGGGACAATCATCGCACCGGACGCGCCCGGATTAGGTTTTGAAGTTAACCGCCAGCGCATAGAGCGACTGACGGTTAGACAAGAAGTTGTCGAGTAATCCGCAAATGAAACGTGAACTCTCAAAATCAACGAATGATGATGTGCTGGTGTTTCTTGAATCACGGCGGAGCAAGGTGCTGGCGTTGACACGCGCTCTCGTCGAGACGGAATCTCCGTCGGGTGACGTGGAAGGGAGCCATGCTGTTGTTGAGTTGCTGATAGAAGCAGCCCGTAAAATTGGAAGCGTGACTTCAATCGAGCGCATCGAGAGTCCCGGTTACGGAGAGCATCTGCGTATTCGCGCGGGCGTTGGCGCGCAGGATGAGTCCGGCGCTGTCTTGCTGATCGGACACACCGATACCGTTCACCCACGAGGCTCGCTCGCCGAGCGGCCCTGGCGCGAGCAGGATGGACGCATCTACGGGCCGGGCATCTTTGACATGAAAGCGAATTGCGCGCTCGCGCTGGAAGTGATTGAGAGTTGTAGCGCGCTCGATCTCGCGCCGCGCCATCAAATTGTTCTCCTGCTGACGTGTGATGAAGAGACCGGGAGCATGACCGGGCGCGCGCTTGTTGAAGAGGAGGCGCGAAAAGCGCGTTGCGTCCTGGTGCTTGAGCCATCTGCGGCGGGCGGGTTGGTCAAGACTGCGCGAAAGGGAACAGGAATGTTCACGCTTGCAGCGCAGGGGATTGCCGCGCACGCGGGGCTGGAGCCGGAGAAGGGCGCGAGCGCGATTCTGGAATTAGCGCGGCAGATTGAACGGCTGCATGCGATGAATGATCCAGCGCGGGGCATCACAGTAAACGTCGGAGTGATTCATGGGGGAACGCGCTCTAATGTCGTCGCTGCTGAAGCCAGTGCCGAAATTGATGTGCGCTTCAACACCTCTGACGATGCAAGATGGCTTGAAGAAACGATACTCGGCTCGAATCCTTTTGACGAAAGGGTGAAACTTAACTTGAGCGGCGGCATCAACCGCCCACCGCTCGAACGAACGGAGAAGGTTGCAGCCCTCTATGAGGTTGCGCGCAATGTGGCTGCTCGTCTCGGGTTCGAGTTAGGCGAAATTTCGGTCGGCGGAGCCTCAGACGGGAATTTCGCAGCGGCCCTCGACGTGGCCGTGCTAGACGGATTGGGGATTAGTGGCGACGGCGCTCATGCGACGCATGAGCACATCATGGCGGACGATATCGCGCGACGAGGCGCGCTGCTCGCAGGAATAATCGCATCGTTATAAAAGTCTGGCTAGTCCACCGAGTTTATCAAGTCTATCTAGACAAATGAATTTTTAGACTCGCGAGATTCAACGGACTCGCTGGACTCGCTGGACTCTCTTATGAAACTCGCTACATGGAACGTCAATTCGATAACGGCGCGGCTGCCGCTGGTGACGCAGTGGCTTGAGACGGCGCGTCCCGATGTACTCTGCTTGCAGGAACTGAAATGCATGGATGAAAAGTTTCCGTCCGCGCACTTTGCCGAGATGGGCTACAAATCGGAAGTCTTCGGGCAGAAAACTTATAACGGCGTGGCGATTCTTTCGCGGACAGCTTGCTCAGACGTACAGCGAGGCTTTCCTGATGCTGAAGATGGAGCGCACGCGCGCCTGCTCGCCGCGACGATTGAAGGCGTGCGCGTCGTCAACGTTTACATTCCGAACGGGCAGTTCGTCGGCTCTGACAAATATCGCTTCAAGCTCGAATGGATGCAGCGGCTGCGTCGTTTCTTCGACGAAGGTTACAAGCGAAGCGAGTTGGTTTTGATTTGCGGCGATTTCAACGTCGCGCCGGAAGAGCGCGATGTGCATGATCCGGCGCAGTGGGAGGGCAAAGTTCTTTTTAGTAAGCGTGAGCGCGCCGCCGTTGAGAAAATCAGAGAGTGGGGATTTATAGATGCCTTTCGCCTGCATACAGAGGAAGGCGGGAACTACTCGTGGTGGGATTATCGTCAGGGTTCTTTTCGCCGTGATGCCGGGATGCGGATAGATCACATTTGGGTCTCCGAACCCCTCGCCGAGCATTGTAGGGAATCCTGGATAGACAAAGAGCCGCGCACGTGGGAGCGTCCATCGGATCATACGCCGGTTATCGGAGTATTTGATTTGTGATTTCGGAGCTAAGAAGAGTTATGAAATTCCAATGGGTGATGGAATGAAGAAAAAGCAGAAGGATAAATTGATGTTGGCGTTGGCCGGTGCGGGCGCACTGTTGGCGACGCGCGCAGTCGTGAGGCGATTGACGGGATACGATCTGCGCGGAAAGACCGTGTTGATAACTGGCGGGTCGCGCGGGCTTGGATTGGTGATGGCGCGTGAGTTTGCGAGCGAAGGGGCGCAGTTGGCGATTTGCGCGCGCGATGCTGAGGAATTAGGAAGAGCGCGGCTTGATTTGATTAGACGCGGAGCTAAAGTAATCGCCGTGCAGTGCGATATCACCGACCGGAAGCAAGTAGGCGAGATGGTTCGCGTCGTCGAGGAAGGCTTCGGGCGAATTGACGTGCTCGTCAACAACGCTGGCGTGATTGAGGTCGGGCCGATGGAGGTGATGACGCTCGAAGATTATGAAGAAGCAATGAAGACGCATTTCTGGGGGCCACTTCACACGATCCTCGCCGTGCTGCCCGAGATGCGGAAGAGAAAAGATGGGCGCATCGTCAACATCTCTTCCATTGGCGGCAAGATCAGCGTCCCGCACCTTCTGCCTTACAGCGCAAGCAAGTTTGCCCTCGTCGGCCTGTCCGAAGGCTTGCGTGCGGAGTTGAAGAAAGACGGAGTGGTGGTGACGACAGTTTGCCCCGGATTGATGCGAACGGGCAGCCCGCGCAACGCTACGTTCAAAGGCCAGCATCGTGCCGAATATGCGTGGTTCAGCATCAGCGATTCGCTGCCCGTCACTTCGATGAGCGCCGAGCGCGCGGCGAGGCAGATTGTTGAAGCCTGCAAAAGAGGCGACGCGGAAGTCATCCTCTCGATTCAAGCGAAGGCGGCTATCCTCTTTCATGGAATCTTTCCCGGCCTGACCGCAGACCTGCTCGGCTTCGTTAATAAATTTTTGCCCGCGCCGGGTGGCATCGGCACTGAGAGTGCCAAAGGAAAAGATAGTGAGTCGGAGATGTCACCCTCATGGCTGACCACTCTGAGCGAGCAAGCGGCTGAGAGAAACAACGAGACGGGCGAGTAAATAGTAAATGGTCAGTGGCCAATGGATGAAAGAAGTTTCTATTCACCATTGACCATTTACTATTTACCATTCACCAATTTCCCTGGAGCTGAAAATGTCTGATGAGCAGAAATGGCCGGATGTGATGTGGGTTGTGCGACACGGTGAAAGCGCGGGCAACGTGGCGCGAGATAAGGCGGAAGCTGCCGGGCTTCCTGTGATTGATATTTTGATGCGCGATGTTGATGTGCCGCTCTCGCCGCTTGGCGAGAGGCAGGCAGCTGCGGTTGGCCGCTGGTTCGCAAAGTTGCCGCCGAAAGAACAGCCCACGGTTCTTCTTTCATCGCCTTACCTTCGCGCCCGCGAAACATCAAGGCTCGCGCTTGAAGCCGCGAACATTAAACACGAAGACATCACCTTCATCACGGATGAGCGGTTGCGCGAGAAAGAATTTGGCGTGCTGGATCGCCTGACGCGCGTCGGCATACAGGAGAAGTTTCCTGACCAGGCGGAAGCTCGCAGCGTGCTCGGCAAGTTCTACTTCAGGCCGCCCGGCGGCGAAAGCTGGTGCGATGTCATCCTGCGTCTGAGGAGCGTGATTGATACCATTACGCGCGATTATCGCCGTGAGCGCGTCCTGATCGTCAGCCATCAAGTTGTCGTTAACTGCTTTCGCTATTTACTCGAACGCATGAGCGAAGAGCAAATCCTAGAACTTGATCGCGCCAATGAGATTGCTAACTGCGCTGTCACCTCATACGAATTCGCAAAGAAAATAGGGAGGCGCGGCAAGCTCAGTCTCGACCTCTTCAACTTCGTTGCGCCGCTTGAAGAAGCAGGCACGCCCGTCACCACGAAACCAGATGCCCCGGTCGCACCAAAATAAAAAGAGAGAACAGGCGACAGAGGACGCAGGACAGGAAAAGACAGTCAAATCCCGACTACCGACCTCTGATCCACGACCCCTGCTCATCACACCCGCGCTGTTGCGCCGGTGGGCTTTACCCCAACCGGATGAAGAGGGCGATAAGGAGGAGCGCGGGCGCGTGCTCGTCGTCGGCGGTGCTACGGGGATGCCCGGCGCAG
>JACCVS010000795.1 GCA_013698055.1 Acidobacteriota bacterium | reverse complement strand
CGGGCCGCTCGAATACGACGGCAGCGCCGCGACCGTGCGCTGCCCGTTCTGTGGCAATTCGATCATCGTGCCGGAGGAACTGCGTGTTAAGCCAGCCGCTTCGTGGGGTTCCGGGTTGGTGGACGGCCTGTTCAAGTTGCAGGAGCGTGCGGCTAATATGCAGGAAGTCGTGCGGCTGGCTCGCAGCAATCGAAAGATAGAGGCCATCAAGCTCTACCGTGAAATCTTCGGCGTCGGATTGGAAGAAGCAAAAGTCGCAGTTGACCGGATGGCAGCGGGCGAGCCGGCAGAAGTCACTGTCATGTCATCTAACGCGCCCGCGTTTCACCAACACGTTTTTGATCCGCAGAGTCTGATGCGTCCGGTCAAGCGTTTTACCATGCTCTGGGTGATCATTGTGCTCGTCATTGTCGGCATAACCGTCGCCATCGGGCTGATAGTTAAATCTGCCGTTGAGAGAAAGGTCGGAGAAGTTCTCCCTTCTTCCTCATCTTCATCCTCGTCTTCCTCGACATTGCCTGCCGCGCCCGGCTTCGCCAGCGTCGTACTCAAATTCGGAAGTGAAGGCATCGGGCCGGGAATGTTTAAGGATGCGCGCAGCATCGGTGTGGACGGCGAGGGGAACATCTACGTCGGCGAGTATCTCGGCGGCGGTCGCATTCAAGTGTTCGACGCCAAGGGCAAGTTCGTCACGCAATGGACGGTTGATCCGAAGATGCCGCTCAGGGATTTGACGGCAGACCGCAAGGGAATGCTGTACGTCGTCCAGCGCGGTGAGATTTCCCGCTTCGAGGGTAGCAGCGGCAATTCGCTCGGCAAGGTCGAGTACGGCGGCGGGCAGCGCGCCTATTTTGACAACGCGCGTGTCTTGCCCGATGGCGGAATGATCGCCGTCGTGAACAATGAAAACATCGTGCGCTTCAATGCCAGCGGGCAGGCCGTTCGCACCATCAGCAAATCTGTCAGCGGGCAGACGGATCGTTCCGAGCTGGATGCAAGTGTTGCGGCGGACGGATTGGGGAACATTTACGTGCTTGGAAATTTCAACAATGCTGTTTTCAAATTCTCGCCTGAGGGACGCTTCCTCAATAAGTTCGGCGGCAATGGCGACGGTCAGGGTCAGTTTCACGCGCCCCAGGCAATCGCGGTAGACGGGCAAGGCAGAGTCTACGTCAGCGACATCAAGGGCATTCAGGTCTTCGATTCAGATGGGCGCTATCTGGACACATTCAAAGTGGACGGCAACGTTGCCTTCGGCATGGTCTTCAACGACAAAAACGAACTCTTTGTCGCAGCGCGCACGCAAGTCATCAAATACGTGATGAATAAGTAGTGGTGAAAAAGTGGCAAGCCTCAGATAACAGCCTCCGCCGCGTGCACTAATACCTAAGACGTGCTGTCAAACAGCACCAATTTGAGCGACGAACAATCCACTGCTCCATACCAAACCTATATTCTTTAGCTTCGGCGGATACTCTTTCAATATAGCCAGGGGTTGTAGCCAGGGTCAGCTTCTCCCTCGTATTTCTTAGCGAACCAAGCGTGCTCTCCGGGCGGAACAAAGGGTAGGGCTACTTCCAATCCCAGCCCTAGCTCTTTGACCGCGTCTGCAAATTCACTGCCGGGAAACAGAAGATCATTTGGTTCCACAATCGCCCAGGCCGCGAACGCTGCACGCACTTGCTCCACCTTGCCCTGCTGAAGAGCGCGGGCAGCGAATCGCGCCAGATGGTAGCCGTGATAAAACTCCGAGTGCAGGATTTGTTCTCCCTCAAAACCCGCAAGCTGAAGCTGAGCGAGGTAATCAGGACAGCGATCACGCATTTCCTGCACGAGCGCAGCATTCTTGCGTGCTCTGACTAAGTTAGTAACCGGCAGTTGCAAGAATTCGAGATTTTCCCGAAGGGATTGCTGTTTGGCCTTCAAGGCGCTCACATGAAACCGCTCCTGCGTGCGCCGGTAATAAGTGCGCGACGCGGATATCTTGAAAGATTCCTCTGCCGGGTATCCATCGGCCCTGGCAAAGCGCATCAACTGTTCAAGCAGGCTGATACCGCGAGCATTCGCCCGTCGGTGGGCGGCAATCTCGCCAGCCGTCTGATGCGTCAACACATACGCCGCATCATTCCGCATATCTTTTGCGCCAGCGCGGAGGTGAGCGTCGCTCTCCAGCCTCGATACCTGAAGCATCAATTCCATCGGATCAAAGATCTTACTGAGGCCGCTGCCGAAGTCGTGCTCGTCCTCCGGGTCGGCTTCGAGCAAAGCGAAAACAAAGCGATATAAGCAGGGTGGAGCGGATGCAGCGGACTCAGGCGTTCGGCCTATACATACTTCCCCGCCCTGGGTGGCAGTTCGCGCGGTCAACTCGACCTTCAGCCAATCTAAAAAGAGCATGACCTCGTGGCGATTGCGTGCCTGTAACGGATTTTCCGGCCACTCTTTGGTGGGTTCTTCCGGCGCGTAGCTTTCTGTAGACGGCATGGGTGTTGGTGTCTGAA
>JACCVS010000794.1 GCA_013698055.1 Acidobacteriota bacterium | reverse complement strand
CGCCGTTTTTCGCGTTTTTAACTTTCTCGCGCAAATCGGCGGAAACCTTGTCGTGGCCTTGAGCGCTTGAATCGCTGCGCTTCGCCAATGGCTTTGCATAAGCCTTATCGCCGAGCATGATCCCGCTCGACATCGTCAGCAGCAGGGAGAAGAGCGTTAACCATGTGATGATTGGGGATTGTTGAAGCTTTTTCACTTGATGGCGTTTCCTTTATAGAATTCTCTAAGTTGTCATCTCTGGCGGGCGCAAAAGTCGAGCGCTGCCGGGACAAGTTATTGCAGCCCTCATGCCATGCGGGTTATCTGAGGTGAAATCAGCTTTTTGCTGGGGATTATCAGTTCTTTAGGATATTGGCGGGTCAGCCGTTGACTAAATCCTCCGGTCAAAGTGAAAGTCTCTCAATCAGCCTGAAAGAGATCGGTCAGAAAGAGGTAGCCCTTGGTCGCGATCAATTCTTTACCCGAGGAGATAGAAAACTTTCGGGATCGCGCGTGGCGGCGCGAGGTGGAACTGCGTGTCGAAGATGCGGGTGATGGGGAAAAGTTGATCGAGGCGGTTGGCTTCTGCGCGGCGATGACGGATGCGCGCCGCCCCGGCCCCTCGCTCTACATTGCGGTCTGCGGCAGGCGTGACGCGCACATGCCGCGCAACGTGCAGAAAGACCCGGAGAGCAGCCTGACGTGGACGATCAAGGACGAAGTGATGCAGCGTGGCCGCGTTTACTATGCGAAGCTCGCCAAGGGGCGCGCTACCTTCATCGCGCCGCACCTGATCTCGCATTTCAACGCCGTGTGGGGAGTGGCGAGGAGAAAAGAGAGCGAAATGCTCTCGGCAGACGCTCGCGCCGTCTTGAAAGTTCTGCGAAGAGAGTGGGAAATGGCAACCGGTGATTTGCGACAGGAATCAGGCGTCGCTGAGCGCGTCAGATTCACACGCGCGATGGATGAGTTGCAGCGAACGTTCAAGGTAGTTCCGGGAGAAGCGGTCTATGAACCCTGGTTCACATATATCTGGACGCTGGCCGAAGGACGCTTCAGTCAGGAGTTGTTAAAAAAGGTGAAGCGCGAAGATGCCCTGCGCGAAATAGCCCGCGCATTTCTGGATGGAGCGGGAATGACTTTACGCGGCGAGTTGGCCAAAGTTACGGGATTGTCTCGCGTGGACGCCGGACTCGGCAACCGCGCCCTCGTCGAAGAAGGCTACGCGGAACGTTTAGAAGTAGGCGTCTACAGGAAGATCGGGGTTTGAGAGTGAAATAGAGAACCGGCGACCGCACGAAAAAGTCTCACTGGCTTTTCATCCTCGCGCTGCCGCCTTGTCCCCCTTGTCCCCGCGTCTCTTCTTTTCCGCTTTGCTCTTCTCGGAGGGCTTTGTCTGTCTCCTCGCGCGCCTCTTGTTCAAGGCGGACAGATTCGAGTGCCAGTGGGATGTGATCGCGCGACGCGCTCAGGCGATGAAGAGCGATGTTCGTTTCGTCCCAATTCGCGCCGCGACTGGATGCGGCTTCGATCATCTGCAAGCGCGTTTCAGCTTCGGCGCGTCGCTCCGAGCCTTCGAGCTTCACCTGCTCAAGACGCTGACGGTCTGAGCGTAACTCTAACTGTAACCCGGTCGTGTCTGCGCCCTGAATATAGGCAGTTCGATTAAGCCGACGCTCGACCAGCAGCAACTCGCGTTTGGCGTTGGCGACGACGCGGGTGGCCGTGATGCGTGAAGCCAGCGTTTCGCGATAGGCGTCGGCCAGCAGAGGATTTTGCGCTTCAATCGCCTTGAGCGCCTGGCGCTCGCTGGTGGTCAGTTCCGACATGAACCACGGGATTGCGTCCGCCGTCACACCGCCGGATGCGACGCGGTCACGCACCTTTTGCGCCCAGTGGCGACGGTAGTACAAAAGAAAAAGAGTTACGGCGAAGCCTACGACAGAGCCGATGGCGAGTGAAGTCAGGGCGAGCAGCAGGTTGACCGCGGCATCCTGCGATGATGAAAAGTATTTCAGCAGGAAATAGAACGGCACAGGCAGCGCGACGATAAAGAAGGCCAGCCACGGTGCCCACTGAAAGACGCGCGCCGTCAGCTTATCTCGCGCAGTAATCTTGCTGCTTGTTCCTGTCTCGCTCATGTCCACTTTAAGGTTTTCTCCCGTTCCTTGTGAGAGTCCCGAGATGAGACGGGCAAACGTGACTCCTCCAGCACACATCTATTCATCAACACACAAGGAATGGCGAATCATAACAAGAGCGCGCCGTTGTTAGCCAGCCCCGGCAGAAACGTTAACTTTACCTGCTTGGAGCATTCTACGCACTGTAATATCATGGCAGCATATCAAACATGAGGGATTGAAGGAGAAACGATGTTCACTCCGAAGAGAAGAATCAACTGCATGGTCTTAATGGTTGCGCTCATTTGTGCGGCTACCGGGATAAAAGCCAATGGTCAGCCGCGCGACTCGCAGGCGGGAGGGGACGACCGACCGGCCAACGCCAGGGGGCAGCGCGGCGGGGTGCGCTCTGTCACTATTCCAATCACCATCCGCCACCGGGGAAGTGATGCGGCGCAGCGGGAGTTGCAGCAAGTCGGAGAGTTATCGGTGCGCGAAGATGGCGACGAGCAAAGAATTCTCTCCATCCGCGCTTATGGCACGGAGACTCCTATCTCAGTCGCCATCCTCATTCAAGACGACGTGGTCACGTCCATCAGCAACGAAATCAAGCCGCTCGGGGAGTTCATCCGTCGTCTGCCGCGAGGCTCGCGGGTGATGGTCGGTTACATCAGAAGTGGCTCGCTCCAAATCCGTCAGAGGTTCACAGCCGATCTGAATCGAGCCGCAGAAGCCTTGCGCGTTCCCGCAGGCTTTGCTTCCGCCGCTCCCTATAACCCTTATGTCGAGATTGTCGAAGGATTGAGGCGGTTCGAGGCCATGCCCAAAGGTCGGCGTGCGATGCTGGTCGTCTCAGACGGAGTTGACACCTCGCGCGGCTTCGATAGCTC
>JACCVS010000793.1 GCA_013698055.1 Acidobacteriota bacterium | reverse complement strand
CCGCGCGTGTCGTAGGCGAGGCGGGGATTGACTTCGAGACTGATGTAGCCGTCAACGCCGTCCGTCTTGTCATAAACGGGTTTGAGAATGTCCGCGGCGCGCCCGATATCAGCAAGCACCAGCGCTTCATAGATGTCGTTCACGCTCGCGCCCTGTTGGACGAGTGTCCGCATCTGCTCGTCATAATCCGTTGAGCCGGTGATCGCTTTTTCAAAGATCGTCGGGTTCGACGTGACTCCGCGCAAATCGTCCTCGTCAATCTTCTTCTTGAGGTCGCCCGTATCCAGCATCGCGCGGCGAATGTTGTCATACCAGATTGACTGGCCTGCTTTCATCACTTCGATCAGATGATTGCTCATAGACTCATGTTCCTTATGATTAGCTCTTTCAAGATTGTCTGGTCGGCTTATTGCTGATGATTTGCGAAAATCTTCGCGCGGCTTTCAAGCAGGGAAGCCAGCCGTGCTGAGCGCAAAATCAAACACCGGGCTGATTAATATTCAACCACACGAGGGAAAACGTTTAGGGTTCAATCAGGCAGCATAGTATCACAATCGGTGAACTACGGAATGCGGACTGGAGGGCATGGGTTTTATTCTTAAATCCGCAATCCGAAGTCCGCATTCCGCAATCTTTCAGGTCGGGCTTTTCGGCAGACCTTCAACAAGATGGTCGAAGCCCAGCCAGATGCTCCAGCTATAATGATAGAAAGCTACCGGGAACAGGAGCGCCGCTCCGAAGAGAATCTTGATAATCAACTGGTAATCAAGGCCGAGCACCGCCAGGCAGAGGATGTAAAGAGCCAGAATCACGAAGTCCGTCGTGATTACATTGACCAGAATCGCCCCGACAAAAAAGCCCGCCTCGCGCATAAACAGCGTGTCGCACGATGGGCAATGGTGCTTGATCTTGAACGGCCTCTGTACGATTGAAGCCTCGCCGCACACCGGACACCGCAGCCGCAGGCAACGAAGCAGTGTGTTGATTATCGAAGGGCGCTCTCTCTTCACAACCTCTCCCGCCGACATTTTATCTACAGCATTCATGCGTCTTGCGATGATGCCTGCTCAAACAATGCTGCTCCGGCTCCGGCGGGGTCGCGCATCACGCAGTACCTTCCCTGACTCCCCATCACTCTCGGCGCTGCGATTACCTCGCCACCCAACTCAACGCACTTTGCGATAC
Source organism: Acidobacteriota bacterium (assembly GCA_013698055.1). Classification (GTDB taxonomy): domain Bacteria; phylum Acidobacteriota; class Blastocatellia; order Pyrinomonadales; family Pyrinomonadaceae; genus QHXM01. Next base: position 1,863 of record JACCVS010000793.1, on the reverse strand, counting down.
TTACGTCCAAATCAGCAACTATGATGTAGATTAACCAGACCGGAGGCAGTTCGGCATTCAGCCCGCGAGCGTGGCAGATGCCCGCCACAGGATTACCCGTCAATGGCTCACTCATACAGAAATCACTATAGCCGCCCATCTCCACGCTCGTCTCACTCCATCCCACTACTTCACGATAAAAGTCTCTTAACTGGTTGGCGTTCTCGATTGTTAAGTCTGCCCAGCCGATAGAGCCGATTTTACCTTTGTTCTGTTCGCTCATTTGCTCTCCCTTGTTGAATAAATGAAGATGATGAACAGATGTCGGCTCGAAGACAGCTTGTCATGCTCGCCCTTCATCTTCATCATTCCATCTGATTAGCGCATCTTTTAACCATTGAGGTGCGTCATCCATCGGCGGCATCATCTCCTTGCGCGTTACTTCTTCAGCACGCCTCTCCATCTCCGCCAATGAAGGCACGTCCCATTCTGCGCGTTCGGCATCTGATGTTTCTGGGTCAACATCCCAAACACGCTGTCGCTTTCCGTCCGGCACAATTTGGGTTCCGTATTTCTGTGGCTTGCCTTGATACATCAACCATCTGTCGTAAGTTGCAGCCGCTAACCAGCGCGCTCGACGTAAACCGAGTTCAGCCGCCTTTTCAGCCAAGGTGTGAGCCTGCCAAATTTCTTCGATAGTTTCTCCGTGATTGAGAACCCACGCAGCATTGTAATAATCGTCAAGTTCCTCTAAACCTTCGGACGTGACAATTTCCTGAAGACGTTTTCGGCGTGCAGCATCGCGTTCGCGTAAAGCCAAATACTCCGTCGTGCCAACATCGGGATGATTGGCGCGCTCGTGCTGGTCAGCTTGAAATAATGCCTCTAACTCACGATTCATTCGCAATCGCAACGTTCGCCGTTGCTTTACTTTCACAGGCTGTTGTTTGCTTCGAATGGAAGCGTTGGCTTGTTCCTAAGCAAGCACGACTCGTTGGCGTAAATCTAAAGAGTAGGCTTGCATCCTTGCAGGCTACTCCCAATCTGCGGTTACACGCAATCGCAGGCACTATAACGCATTCCAACGACAGTTTGACCTCTCGCCGCCAGTAATGAGACGATTGTCTGCGAACAACAAGCAATCATGAATTGGCCGGGAGGTTGAATCAAATGGAAATTAATAAGGATAAAATCGTCACGCAGGAGGAATCGGGTGAGCCTGCACCGATTGATCAAATCGAAGAGCGCGTCGAAGCCGAAATGAAGCAGATCGAAGGAAGCGCCAAGTTGCGCGTCGCGCAGGGTCTGCAAGATAAGGAACTAGAGCGCGAAGCCCAAGACCTGAAAGACGAAGGCGAGCGCGAGATGGATGAAGCGAAGGAAAGTCAAAAGTAAAAGTCCAATGTCCACAGTCACAACCGTATTCGTGACTGTGGACATTGGACTTGCCTGGTCTTCCCTTCTGCCTTATTGCAACGCTTGCTCAATCGCTGCGCGCAATTTCTCCGGCGTTCTGACCGGGTGAAAGCCGACGAGGTGCTCGACGATGCGCCCGTCGCGCCCGACGACCATGGTCTGTGGGATGTTGCCGCCGCGCATCAGAGAAATCGCCATTTCTCTATCAGCAAAAGCGAGTTTGTAATTGATGTTGAATTCTTTCGCAAAGGCTTGAACATCCTCCACCGTGTCGCTGTCGGGGTCAATGTCCAGCCCGATGACCTCAAACCCGCGCGGACCGTACTCCTTTTGCAAATTGACCAACTCCGGGGTTGACGAGCGACACGGCCCGCACCACGTCGCCCACAAATCAATCACCAGCACTTTGTCTTTCAAGTCGGCGAGCTTGAACGCCTTGCCCTCCATTGTTTTCAGCTCGGCATCGAG
>JACCVS010000134.1 GCA_013698055.1 Acidobacteriota bacterium | reverse complement strand
AGTTCTGCGACAAGAACGTCGGCCACTTCTCCCCAACGCTCGCGATCTGCCGGGTTTATCGGTTTCCCTGTTAGCTCTGTACTTGATACTTGTAATTTGTCATAAAGCAGGGCCAGCGCAGCGTCATCATCAGTTTTCTCTTCTTTAGTCTTAAAAGAAGTCTTGGAAACGTCAGAAACTGTTGTAGAAGTTGAAGATAAAGTATGCCTAGTCAGACTACTTTGTAGACTGTCTAGTCTGTCTACTTTCTGGGCATACCTACTCTGACTAGTCTGACTAGGCATACTTTCCTCTGGCAAGAGAACTGTGTACTCGTTGCCTTCATGCTCGCCGACGATCTGCCGCACTTGGACTAGCCCGGTGTTAATTAGGTGAAGGATGTTTGATTCAAAGGTGACTCTGGCTCCGATGTGGGCTTTCTTCATTAGTTGCGGTCGGGAAATTCGTACCACCCGAGTAGGAACGATGGCTCCGCGAGTCAATGAGTATAGACAATCATAAAGTTGCTTGGATTTACCTTTGAAGAGGCCCGAGGGAACAGCTTCGCGGTGGATAGAATTAGCAACCTTTGAAAAATCCCTGACAGGCGCTATCGGAGTATGACTAGCCTGAGTAGTCGGACTAGTCTGACTAGGCATGGTTGGTTTGATTAGTTCATCATGGGGGTCGCGCAGACGGGGAAGTTGAACACTCAGGCCAAGCGTCTTTTTGGGCTTAGCCTCGCGCATGACAGGTTTAGACTTTTCTTTGGGGTCTGTCATTTATCTCCCTTTAACGGCGGAAAGTTTCTGCCGCGAGATTTGCAAGCGGTCAAGCACTTCATCCGTGAGGCTCCACATCTGGTCAGCCGCCCGATGAGTCTTGGCGTACAAGACAACGGGGAGCTTTTGTGAAGGCGCTTCCGCGATCTTTGAATAATCATGCAGGTTAGTATCAAAAACATGTCCGACGAGCGAGATGGCCTCTTCTACGGCCTGCCTGGACTGCGCTGAAAGATTACGTTGTGGCTTATAGAGATTGATGACGGCTCCAAGCATCTTCAACTCAGAATTGACGTTCTTTCTAACCTGTCCAATGGTGTAGGCCAAATCAGAGAGTCCCTGTAAGCCCATCGCATCAGATGCACAGGGAACGATTACGTAATCAGCAGCATAGAGGGCTGTAGTCAGAAGTTTTCCTAGCTGCGGCGGGCAGTCAATGAAAATGAAGTCATACGCAGTTCCATGCTCTTTTAATTGATTCCGCATCCGATGCGTTAAATAGTCGGGCTGCATCTCAAAACGAGCGAGGCGAATATCAGCCGGAACGATGTCGAGATTTCCCAAAGGGCTTTCCACTATCGCATCATCCAGCGGCAAGGGTTCGGCCTTGATGCCTCCGGTGGTTTCCGGTTCAATCAGGACGTGGGAAAGGGTAGCTTCGTAGACATCCGAATCAAGCCAGCTTTGCGTGAGATTGCCTTGCGGATCGCAGTCAAGAACCAGAACTTGATAGCCACGCAAAGCACAACAGGCCGAGAGTTCACGACAGAGCGTGGTTTTGCCTACACCACCTTTCTGGTTGGCAATAGCGATGGTCTTCATGCTGCCTCCGCTCTCGGCATTTTGAGCGCAAGAACTTCTGACTTGCTCACCAACTTTTTACGATTATCAAGTGGGTCAGGGAAGTATCGAAGAAGACCATCTCTTAAAAGGTCTCTCATCTTATTGGGACTGATGCCAAGAAGCTTACGTCCCAAGGTAGCGGTAATCAGATCATTCGGTATGTCCATAGCGCCGAACGATACACCAACATGTAGATTGATACAAGAAGATATTTTAAGGGGAAAGGGAAGTGCAACTCAAAACGTTTTGGGTTGATCTCTAAGTTAGGGAAGGATCCGGAGCCAGAATCGCTTCGACGGCGGTCACGCATTCAGGCAGGGGTAGTTCTGACTTGGGAGTACTTTGGTGAAAAGGGGGGCCATTTGTCAATCCCTTTATCGAGTATTATCCATATCTGCCACTCCACTAAACGGGGCGAGTTCACCTTTCGCCCATAACCCCGCCAGTGTATTAGACCGCATCGGTTACGCTTACACCTTATAAGGTGGTCGTGCGGTAAAGAATAGTCACTTTTTACACTTTTTGGCGTCACTTATATTATTAGCGTGATGGAATGGAGATTGCACTGTTAAAATCTGAGAACGGGGAAGTAAGGCAGAGGGCATTAACAATCTTTATGGGGGGACTTTGATGATTTCGAGTATCAACACTTTTAAGTTGGCTGTGGGCGCGCTCAGTCTGGGGGCGGCTCTGCTGCTCGGCGGCGCGATCGCGAATGCACAAGGGCAGTACGATCCTTACTACGGGCAGGGTACTTACAGCGGGCGCGACTACCGTCGTCACCAGAAGGACGAGAAGCGCGCTGAGAAACGCCACAGGAAGGAAGAGAAGGAAGCCGTCAAGCGCCACCAGCGCCATGAGCGCGATGAGTACGGCAACGACGCTGATTTGCGCGAGCACCAGCGCCAGGAACGCGAAGAGATCAAACGGCACGAGCGCGACGAGAGAAACGCCCGTCAAAGGCACGGGCACGACGAGCGCGACGGCGGCTACTACGGTGATGACGGTTATGGTCGCAACAACGATGGCTACGGCTCAGGCGTCAACCAGGCGGCCTTAAATCGGGGCTATCAGGAGGGGCTGCGCTCGGGCCAGAATGACCGCAATAACAACCGCCGGTACGACTACCAGAATGACAGTGCGTATCGCGACGCTACTGCCGGCTACAACAGCAGGTACGGTGACCGCGACTCCTACCGCTACAGCTTCCGCGACGGATTCCAGCGCGGATACGACCAAGGATACAATCAAGGCGGATCGGGCCGTCGTAGCAACGGGAGCTGGGGCTCTATCTTGGGCGGCATCCTCGGTCGTCAATAACTGCTGAGTCTGATTATCAACGTGCTCTGAACGTAGGGCGGCGATGCCACTTCGGATCGTCGCCCTTTATCGTGTGTGGGAATATAGAAAGGGGCTAGAGTCGTTAAGCACAATTAGAGAGGTGCTAAACTACTCGAAAGACGAAACCGCTATTATGCGCGTTCCCGAATTTCCGAAAAGAAATTCCGCCAACTGCTGCGCTACTTTGCGATGGATTTCAGCGCCACTGATGTCGCGCAATTGACTGGCATCAGACGTAAAGCTGTGACCGTGATCTTTCTCAAGATTCGTCAACGCATCGCTCAAGAAGCGGAGCGAGCTTCGCCTTTCTCTGGTGAGGTCGAAGTTGCTGAATGTTACTTCGGCGCTCGCCGTGTTCGTGGCAAACGCGGACGTGGAGCCAGTGGCAAGACGCCCGTCTTTGGCCTGCTCAAGAGAAACGGCAAAGTCTACACGGAGATCGTGCCGAACTGCTCGAAAGCCACATTGCAGGCCATTATTCGCGGTCGCATTGCTCCTGAAACCATTATTCATAGTGATGGTTGGCGCGGCTATGATGGACTCGTTGATGTCGGCTACGCGAAACATTACAGAGTCCATCACGGCAAGAACGAGTTTGCCAGAGGCACGCATCATATCAACGGCATTGAGAGCTTCTGGAGTTTTGCTAAACATCGCTTGCAGAAGTTTCATGGGATTGCGCCACATACCTTTTACTTGCACTTGAAAGAATGTGAGTGGCGCTTCAATAGGCGACACTCTAACTTGTATGCTGAGTCATTAAAGTTGTTGAGAAATCATCCGCTTTAACGACTCTAGCCCCCTGCTGTTTTTGGAATTCTCTTAATGACCGTAGATAGCGAACCTCAAGTGATCTTTGGTCTCGTGTTGATAGTCCTGATCACTGTGACAGCTTTTATGCTGAGAGGGGCGCGGCCATAATTCAGAAATCGCTAAAACGGTCAGAGTTCCCTATACTCACAAAGATGATCACGCCGCCTGGCTTTTATCCAACAAGGAGATCGCCCCACAATATGAAAGTCCTGCATATGTCTCGCGTGCTCCTGCTGCTACTGACGGGAGTCATCGCGCTCGGCTGTAACAGAAGCGCCAACAACTCTTCTTCAACACAGAGCACTCCAAGCCCTGCTCCTGTGGCAGGTCCGGCACTCACGATCCGAGAGGGTGAGTCTCCCGCCGGCACAGACAGCCGCGAGCCTGACCTCTACTCAACACGCGACGGCCGGCGGGTCCTTCTGAGCTGGGTGGAGAAGGTCGGTGAGAAGCGTTACGCCCTACGCTTCGTGGCGCGGGACGAGCGGGAATGGTCAGAGGTTCGCACCGTAGCCGAAGGCGAGAACTGGTTCATCAACTGGGCCGACTTCCCCTCTGTGATCGAACTCACGGACGGCACACTCGCCGCCCACTGGCTCGTTAAGAGCGGGCCCGGCACTTACAGTTACGACGTGAACATCTCCCGCTCCTCGGACGGTGGTAAGACCTGGGGGAAGCCTGTGGTCCCCCACACAGACGGCACGCAGACCGAGCACGGCTTCGTCTCCCTGATCCCGCTCCCGGACGGGCGCTTGGGAGCGTCTTGGGTGGATGGGCGAGCCCTTCATGGCATGAAGGAAGGTGAGGAGGAGCATGAGGGTCCGCTACCAGTGAGCATGGCTCTGCGCTACGCGGCTATTGATGCAAGCGGCAAAGTCTCGGACGAGGCCGTGCTGGATGAGCGCATCTGCGAGTGCTGCCAGACCTCGGCGGCGTTAACCGCAGAAGGCCCCCTGATTGTCTA
>JACCVS010000760.1 GCA_013698055.1 Acidobacteriota bacterium | reverse complement strand
GCGCCGCGCCGTTCCCCGTCAACACTACGAAATCCTCCGGCACGAGCCTGACGGTCTCCGCAAGATTCAAAATATCGCCGGAGCTATCCTTGATCCCGATGATGTTCTCGTGTTCACTTAAGCGCGCGATTGTCTCAGGCTGAAGCGACACATTCGTCAACTGCGGGAAACTGTACAGCAAGACCGGGACGCCTGAAGCATCCGCCACCGCTAGATAATGATTGACGAGAGCATTCTGTGTCATCTCCGCCCGGTAAAAATTGGGTGTGATTACCAGCACAGCATCCGCTCCGGCTTGAGCCACGCCGCTCACTTCGTTAATCGTCGCTCGGGTGCTCTGCTGTCCCGCTCCAACGATGAAGGCAAAATGAGACGACACACTTACGCGCGCCGTCTCAATCATCTTCAGGCACTCGCGTTCATTCAAATGGACACGCTCGCCTGTTGAGCCAAGTAGAACATAACCGGCGATGCCGCTTTCACTCCACCGCTCGACATTCGCGCGTAAGCTGAGGGCACCTACTTCACCGTCCTTGTCGAACGGAGTAGTGAACGGGAGCATGATGCCGCGCAGTTTCTCCGACGAGAACTTGGCGGCTGAAGACTTCTTTTCGATTGTCTCATCTTGTGGTTTCAAGCAGGAGCATTATAGCGACCGCTTCCAGAGGCGCGCAATGACCGCCGTAGTTTGCTATGAAAAAGTCCTTGATAGCGATTGTGCACTATCAAGGACTTTTATAACGCGCGGGAAGATGCCTTCAGAGACTTTTTATATCTTGACTTGTCCGGTGCGGAACGAATCGAGTAAGGTTTGCGATAAAATGAGATGCAAACAGAAACTTCCGCTCTCTATTGCTGCTTCTCTCTGAAAACTATCACATTTTTAGAGTCGGTTTTGATGAAGGCTTGACCTTTGCATACAAAAGGCTCTGTTTTCGTCTTATGAATGGCCGTTCGGACATCTACGTCGTTTTCAGTTGTGAATTCCTCGAAAATAAGATGGCCAACTCGCATCTCGTCGGTTCTTTCGTAGGTTGCCGCAGTTACCTTTTTGCCATCCACTGTATCAATGCTAGCTAACTGTAACGACACCAGTTTAGAGGTCAACCTGGCTTCGTCGCGCTCGCACGTGCGCTCTAACGTTGCCAGCGAATCCATAGTATCTGCGGCGTAAGCCACAATACGCTGTTTAGCCATCTCTGTCTCTCCTCCTTTGGCTTATTGCCCTTTGCTGACAATGGCTTGATCAACTCTGATCGACAAGTCATTATTATCAAAAGCCTGTCCTTTAAGTTCTATCAAGGCATTTAACAATTTGGTGCCATCTTTCTCTGCCGAAGTAATCCCAATCTTCGTTAAAATCGGGGCGGCATCTTTGTCGGCCTCAAGTTCTTTGACTATAGCCGCCAATTTTTCAACTGCCTTATCTTTTTCCGCAGGTTTGGCCAAAGCTTGTCGAAGATCGAAAATTATGTCACTGGCCTTAACCGCACGTATGCTCTCTTCCTGTGTCGCTGGTGGAGTTACTGCTATTCCTTTAAGGACAAGTAATCTATCCTCCGACGCTTTAGTCTGAATAGCCGTATCTTTTTGCAACTCTGTGAAAGCCCTGACCAGTGTGCCCGCGTTGTAGTAATCAACAATATCCGATATGGCTGCTCCAAACGTGTAAAGGTCTGCGCCGTCTTTTTCTCTAGTTAAGATTGTCGCGCGCACTCTGGCACGATTACCGTCCATCTTGTTTATTAAGACGGGCACGGTTTGTTCTTTATAAAAATTAAGGTCGGCTGATCTACGCCCGCCTCTGATAGCGGTGAGGGCAACTCCTATAATTTGAAGAGGACGTTCGCCATTGACAATGCCAACTGCTGCCGAGCCGCCTAGTTCAATCAGGTCGGCCACGAAATTGGTTCTGTCACGTCCGGCTTGAAGGTCAGTGATGAAATCCATGTACGCACCATCAATGTAAGGCAAGACCTCTTCAATAGCTTCGTTCCTTGCTCGCTTTGCTCCGTCCGGGCTATTAGGCAGAGCAGTTACATACTCCTGGTGCTTAGCCCTGATAAACACATTAAGTTTATTGACAAAGGTATTTGAATTCCTGTCAAAGTCTACTTTGGGTTTGTATTTCGGACAGCCTGTCGCGAAAACGACGACGGTAAGTAAGAGATAAAGCTGTATCTTTTTCATTTTCTTTTCCTATAGCGCGCATGGCCTTAGTAGAGTGGGAGGGCCGGGAAAGGTGCGAGGGTAATCAGTTCCAAGCCATCAACGTTAGCGCGTCAAAGTTTGCACAATTTTGAGGCTGGTATAAGCCTCATGTAAAACGATTGCATGAGACTACAGAAAGAAAGACGCTCGTCAGCGAGAAAAACAAACTGAGCGAAAGCCGGCCACGTCAAAAACTATCGCCGAAATTGACTCTGCCTCTGAGTGATTGCGGGTAGAGCCGAGCAGAGTTAGATAAGCCGGTGCGAGAGAGGAAACGAGTGAACTGGCGCACGATAGTGCAAGTCCAAATTATTGTCAATAGGTTTTTGCAACACTTGTTGCTAGACTTCACAGGTCGTTACCGTTCAGCAAGTCGCCACAGAAGTTCCAGCCTGAAACCATTGACATTCCTCGTCGAGCGGTTTATCGTGCGCACGTTCTCGTGCCCGGTTCCTCGCTTTATATAACGAGTCTTCTCTTTCACATGACTCCGACACCGGTTTCCGTCTAACCAAGAGCAATTTTGCCAGTTGTCGGATAAAGCCGGTCAGGGATGCTCTCAAACTTTCGAGCCAGACTGGAATTTCGCTTCACTGATGATAATTGTTCCAGCCGGTCTCTTCACCCGAAACACCTTGCACACCCTTTGGAGTAAATCATGCAAAACAGTGCTGCTACAGAAGCCGAACAGTCGCTTCCTCTTCACAGAGTGCTGGAAGACGAGTACATGAACCTGTACGGGCCGCTGCCTGAAGGCTACCCCTGGTCATTTATTCATGCACACATCAACGACCCTCTGGCTCTGACCGAACAGATTTTCACGGGTAAAAGCAAACTGCTAAATGATCTTCGCGAGCAATTGCCAAAATCAATCAAAGCGCAGTCCCCCGATGACTGGAAGATGCTTGAGTACTGTGATCTCTCAGACCCTGAGAAAGCCAGAGAACATCAGGAAGCGTTGCGTAACTCAAGAGCGTTGCGAATCGCTTTAATCAACTTGCTGAACAGCAAGCTGGAAGACGACCCATCGAGATTCTTTGAGCAAGCACAAGTGGATGAGGCCAAACGCCTGGCTACACAATACCTGCCACATAATAATCAGAGTCTTGTCAATCGGCTGCTCCTCGAATCAGCTTTTCCGCAATGGCTGAAAAGCAAGGGTTTGAAAGACCAAAAAGACGAATCGGAAGACGTTTCGGAACGCTTGATGGAGAGCGCCATTGCTGTAGACGAAAGCGACCCGGAGAAGATTAAGAAAGCCAAACAGCTATGGCTTGAAAAGCAATGCCTCTCGTCTATTTATAGTTTGATCCACGAGCAAAAGTCCTCCGCCCTTTGTCTCTCCGGCGGAGGCATTCGCAGCGCCACTTTCAATCTGGGCATCCTTCAGGGCCTTG
>JACCVS010000124.1 GCA_013698055.1 Acidobacteriota bacterium | reverse complement strand
GTATGTCCCAGATGAGCCATCATAAAACCGCACATGCCGTAGACGATGCCGCTGATGGCGCTCGATAGTTTTGAGCTGGTCAAAGCATAAACGTAGCCGTAAGTGAAACAACTCGCCATGACGTAGGCCGACAGGGCGAAGAGGTTCCACGTGCCGGGTAAAAGAGAGAGGATGAGCGATGGTGGATACCACGCCATGACCTGTGGGTCGGCGGTCATAGGAAATCCGCCGCCAAGCAACGTGTCCCAGAAAACTTTCTTCGATTCAAAGTAGGCTACGTGGTAGAGCAACCCGTCACCGGGAGCCAGCAGGGAACCGGAAAAAAGCACGGGCGAAAAAAAGAGGGTGAACAGTAGAGAGTAAAATAAAACGACCAGAAGGCTATGGCCTGTCGAGCTTTTCAGGAAGGATGAATTGATGAACCACCGTCTGCCGCGTTGCACGCTTGATTCCGGTGTCGAAGTTTTGCTCATAAGACTCAAAGCCCGGAAGAGGCTGCCCACTTCCAACGACCTTTTATTTAGGCGAGGCTTCCGCCGCCGTCACCTTTACCCAAACTTGAGGCGCACGCTCGCCAAAGGCTGCCACTCCGTCCTGCACCATGCCCCAGTGAAATGAATACGTACCGGGCTTTGACGGAGCTTTAACTTTGAACTCGAACTTTACGATTGAGCCGGGTTCAACAATTGACGGCAGCTCGACGCGCTCCAGAATCCAGTCGCGATTCCCGCTGAGGTACGCCAGCCTGTAAAGCTCGCTGGCCTTCCACGTTTTGATCCCGGTATTTTTCAGCGTGACGAAAACGTCATAGCTCTGACCGGCTATCATTGAAGCGGGGACCGACTGTTCGACGAAGGCCGCGTCCATATTTTGACGATTAGGCGCTTGCATCTCGGGTTCGGCCTTGAGAACGACCCAGCCGTCTTCTTCAAATATTTTGCGATAGCCTCTGGCCTGCTGATTGTCTAAGTAAGCCCTGATCTCCTGGTGGCTTTGAAAAGGATAAGGATTGACGCGCTCGCTCGCAACTAAGAATTCAGCGTCGGGAATAGTTATGCCGGGGTGCAGCACATAAACAATGCGCCGATGTGTTAAGTGAGGCGTGATAGGGCCTTGAGCTATGACCGATGCCTTTGGTGGAATTAAAGAGAGCGCCCTGCGCCCGGTCAGATCGCTTGGGCTGAGCCGCCAGTGCGCAGGGGAGGTTAAGTTCCAGAGCGGGAATTGGGGAAGCAAGCGTAAATTCAGTAGCAACACTAAGCAACTCGCCACGATGATTAGATAGCGCGGTCTGATCTTTTTGATTCGCTGCGTGATTCTACCGAGTCCGTCAACAGAGGCCATAACGAGTACCGGCGCAAGGACAGCGTTATAATGAAAATCAGCCATCCACAGGGTTGTGTTCTCCGAAAGGAAACGTTCTGCGAGCAATGGAATAGCCAGAATAAAGAGTGGTGAGAAAAAAGCTAAAAACAGAAACGGGTGAAAGAGCAGCCAGTAAGTATGAAGTTTAGCGCCCGGTGAAAAAAGCGTTTTGATGATGAGCAGAGGGTTCTTGATACTGTTTAGCAGAACATTGAGAGGGCCAGACCCCAAATGATTATAGCTCCAATACCGGTAGTAGTTGTTGGCGCGGTCAATGCGCATTGTCTCCGGGTCAATAAGAAAGGGGATGAAAATCTTGGTGGCAGCGACAAACCAGAGCGCGCCCGCTCCCATGCTGATTAGCCCGCGCTTGAATTGCCGGAGTGTGAGCAGGTAAACCCCGAAGAAAAATATCAGGATGGAGAGATTCTCTTTCGTCAGCAGGAGCAGGACAAGGCAGACGAAATAAGCTCTCCATCTTTTCTCGTCAATAAAATAGATGGCCAGCGCTATCAGAGGAACGGCCAGGGCGATCTCATGGAAATCAAATTCGACGGCCTTTTGAACGCCCCAGAAGATTGAGTATGAAATGGCGAAGAGGTATCCGGCGATTTGGCCCAGACGCTTCTCTGTAAAAAGGAAGATCGGAACGATGGCAATCGCAAAGAGCAGCGCCTGGGCTATGAGCAGGGCTTCAACACTGTCTGTCAACCAATACAGAGGCGCTAAAAGCACCAGGATGGGATGAAAGTGATCCCCTAAAAGATTTTCCGTTAAACGATTTAAGCGAACGGAACTGTAGGGTAAGTTAAACTCGCTATACTGCCAGATGGCTTGATCAAAAATTCCCAGATCGTATGCGCTTGAGGTGAAATGCTGGTGACGCAGGATCGAGAGCGACGAGTAGATGATCGTGACAATCAGGACTAAGAGCCACAAATACTTCCTTCGCTTGAGCGTTTCGCGGGCGCGCCTCGCCGTCTGAGAAAAGTGGGCTGATACCTGCTTGAAGCTATTCATTCAGATAATTTTTACTCAATAGAGCCTGACTATTCGGGCATACTTCGATATAACCAACCGGGTCGCACCGGCGGCAGTTGCTTGGCCGCTTGGTTGACGCTGCTCTGGCAGAAAATATACTGCCCTAAATCAGTCTGCCGATTCCTCACCAGAGGCGCGATTCTTTCCAGCGACACGCTTGAGCTTGTATGGCCGGGATTCACGTCGGCGGTAAACATTGTGCCGATGCTGAATCCATTGATTGAAAGAAGATTGAACAGGTCTTCCTGTGTGTATTCGCGATTATGCCTGCCGTATGCTCCGTAGCCTGAATAGGGATCGTAAATGTTCTCTCCGCCAATTATCTTTCGCACATTATCGAGACGCACGACGTTGGGCGTGGTGAGTACCAGCGTGCCGCCGGGCTTGAGCACTCTTCTGATTTCTAAAAGTGCGTGAACCGGATCGGAGAGAAGATGCTCGATGATTTCGCAGAAGAGAACTACATCGAAGAAATCGTCCCGGTACGGAAAAGCCTCGTCTTCAATATTAAACTGCTTGTAGGAATACTCTATAATCTCGCCTGTCTGGTGAATCGTGACGCTCTGTTTTCCTTCCCGCTCTGACTGGCTGAAAAAATTTGCCAGGTGCAAATCCGCTTCTCTGAACTTATAAAGAAGCGTCGTCGTGAAATAAGGGTTTGCCCCCAGTTCAAGCACGGTTTGACCGGAGCGCTCGGGGACAAGTCCGAGGGTATAAACGAAACGTTTGAAATCCGCCTCAACGTACATTTTCATCTCTTCGTCCGGCGCATCTTCGACACGCACCGAACCGATGAGGGCGCGCAACCCATCTTCCCCCCAGCCCGCAGGCAAAGGCAGCGGCGGCGAATGAGACAAATTACCTGATCGCCGCGCGCCCGCATCCCTTCGTTTTTCAGGTAGTAGCTGACTGGCGGTCGGGGAGGACTTTGGCATGAAGACAACGTTCGCGTCTTCTTCAGGCTCAGGGCAGGATTCCACCGCTTCGATCAGCGATTGCCGGACGCGCTCAGAGGTGTATCTGGAAGTAACATACGCTCTGCCCGCTTCGCCCATCCGCGAGCGCATTGACTCATCCGACAGCAGTTGGCCGAGTTGCGACGCAAAGCTCTCGTAGTCCTGATAGATTCTGCCGCCACCACTTTGCTTCACGTGGTTGGCCAGCACATCGGATGCGCTTGTCACCAGCACGGGAGTGCGTTGCGCCATCGCTTCCAGCGTCACGATGCTGAAGCTCTCCTTACCGGAGGGCATCACGTAAGCGGTCGCGCCCGCCATCAGGCTGAACTTTTCCTCGGCGGAAACGAACCCGCGAAACTCTATTTCCGGGTGATCGGGCACAGGGATGTCGTCCTTGCCTGTCAAGACCAGACGCAGTGGAGATTGATGCTGCTCTTTGAACCGGATGAAATAGTCGAAAAGCTCAAGGCATCCCTTGTTCGGATCAATCCGCCCGCAGTAGAGCAGGAAAGGCTCGTCGCGCAGGACAGGTTCGCGCAAAGTTGAATCTATCGCCATCCCGACGACGCGCCCAGGCAATTCTCCCCAGAGTATGTGTCCCAATCGGCGCTCAGCTTCGGTCAACCAGATCAACGAATGCGCGCGACGGGCGGCATACT
>JACCVS010000731.1 GCA_013698055.1 Acidobacteriota bacterium | reverse complement strand
TCTCTTGATTCTAATCACTGCTTTTTGACTCCTCTGCGGGTGCGTGTTAGTGTGGTGGGTCGCTCTTAATGGTGCTTATTTTGGCCGTCTGGTTTTAGCAATGGGCAAATACGATATAGGTCAGTTTATTCTTTTCATGGTGGCGCTCGTGTTCTCTCTTTCTTTGCACGAGGCGGCGCACGCCTGGATGTCTGACAGGTTCGGGGATGATCTTGCGCGCTCGCAGGGTCGCGTCTCGCTAAATCCTGTTACCCACGTTGATCCGATTGGGACGCTCCTTTTTCCCGGATTGTCATTCTTCACAGGAGTGCCATTGCTTGGCTGGGCGCGCCCGACTCCGGTCAATCCGCTCAGGTGGCGCAACAAGCGCGTAGCAAATTTCTGGGTCTCCATAGCGGGAATATTGAGCAACCTGGCGATTGCCATTGTTGCCGGAATAACGATTCGCGTGCTGTTCGAGACGGGCGTGATAACGTTTGACATGAACCCTACGTCATGGATGCCAATCATTCCCGCAACTACTGATGACGCGCTTGCTCGGGGAGCAGTCACCCTGCTTGCTGGGTTCTTTACCTTGAATGTAGGGCTGGCCGTCTTTAACCTTTTACCGATCCCGCCACTTGACGGCAGCAAGGTATTGAGCAGCGTGCTGCCATCGAGTTTTGAGTCGGCCATTGAAGCGCTGGAGCAATACGGGATGATCCTGCTCTTTATCGCAATCTTCACAGGACTGTTCAGTAGCATTTTCGGCTTCGTCATGCCGATAGCTTTCAAATTAGTTTTTCTAGGAAAATTTTAAGTTTGATGAAGCGAATCTTCAGCGGCGCACAGCCGACCGGCGGCTTTCATCTCGGAAATTATCTCGGCGCTTTGCGAAACTGGGTCGAGTTGCAGCACGAATACGAGAGTTTCTTCTGCGTCGTCAATTTGCACGCCATCACTATCCCCCAAGACCCGCAGGAACTGGCGAAGAAAACAAGAGAAGTCGCGCGCCTCTATCTTGCCGCAGGGATTGATCCACAAGTCTCGACCATTTTCATTCAGTCGGATGTGCCCGAACACGCAGAGTTGGCATGGGTGCTGAACTGCATGACACGCATTAGCGAGCTTGACCGCATGACGCAGTTCAAGGAGAAGGGGCGCAGTCAGCGCGAGAACACCGGCGTCGGACTCTTCGATTACCCGGTCTTGATGGCTTCTGACATTCTGCTTTACCAGACAGACCTTGTGCCCGTCGGCGAAGATCAAAAGCAGCATCTTGAGTTAACCCGCGATCTGGCGATGCGCTTCAACCGTGATTACGGCGAGACGTTCCGCATCCCGGAACCTTTCATCCCGAAAATCGGCGCGCGGATTATGTCTTTGAGCGACCCCGCGAAGAAGATGGCGAAGTCCGACGAGAATCCGAACGGAAGCATCGCTCTCCTCGATGATGCGG
Organism: Acidobacteriota bacterium; assembly: GCA_013698055.1. Classification (GTDB taxonomy): domain Bacteria; phylum Acidobacteriota; class Blastocatellia; order Pyrinomonadales; family Pyrinomonadaceae; genus QHXM01. The sequence continues at coordinate 4,447 of JACCVS010000731.1, read as the reverse complement.
ATACCATCAGGCGCAAGCTCAAACGAGCCGTCACTGATTCAGGCACGGACATACGTTTCGACGAGACGCGCCCGGCCTTGATGAACCTGCTGACGATTTACCGGCTTCTGACGGAACAAACGCCGCCGGAAATTGAAGAACATTTCGCGGGCAAAGGCTACGGGCAATTGAAGGGCGAACTGGCCGATGTGGTGGTAGAATTCTTACAGCCTTTTCAAGAGCGCGTGCGCGGCATCTCTGATGAAGAACTCGACAGTATCCTCGAAATGGGCCGCGAGCGCGCCAGAAATGAAGCGTGCAAGACGATGGATGAAGTGAAAACGCGGCTGGGACTTAGTGGTAGCGGCGCACCGAGAAACTGAGATAGGGGGGATGATGGACGAAACGACCGCAAACTTGAATTCGGCTGCGAACGCAGGGACGGCGACAGCAACAATCAGCGTCACCGGCTCGCTCCCCGAAATCGTCACTGGAAAAGACGGGGAAGAATTAAAGCTCACCATGGGCGAGTTCTCCGGGCCGCTAGACCTCTTGCTCTACCTGGTGCGGCAGGAACAGGTAGACATTTACGACATCCCGGTGGCGCGGATCACGGATGAGTATCTGCGCTACATTCAGTTGATGAAGGAACTGGACATCGCCGTCGCTGGCGATTTTTTAGTGATGGCGGCACAGCTGATCGAGATCAAGTCTCGGATGCTCCTGCCGCGCGACCCGCTCGCAGATGCGGCGGACGAAGAAGCGTTAGACCTGCGCGCAGAACTCATCAATCAACTTCTTGAGCATCAGAAGTACAAGGCCGCAGCGCAGATGCTCTGGTCGCGTGCGACAGTCGAGCAGGCAGTCTTTACGCGCGGCGAGCTTGAGACGGATAAGCAGAATCCCGAAGTAGCCGTCGGACTGTTCGACATGCTGAAGGTCTTTCAGCAGATTCTCGCGCGCCACAAAGAAGAAGTCCTGATGGAGATCGAGCGGGAAGAGGTAACAATGACGGAGATGCTCGAACGCCTGCGGAATATGGTTCTCTCGTCAGGTGAATTGAATTTGCGCATGTTTTTCGAGCGCGCAACGTCGCGTCGCGAGCTTGTGCTGGCGTTCCTCTCCGTCCTCGAACTCGTTCGCACGACCGAAATCTCGCTGATTCAGCGCGAGACTTTCGGCGAGATCATCGCGCGCGCCGGCGCTTGAAACTTTTATTGCCATGAGTGAAGAAATCAAAGACGACTTGAGAGAAGAAACAAACGAAGCCGAAAGCCTCGAACAGGCTGTGGAAGAATTAGCCCTTTCGCTCGACACCGAGTCGTCGTTTGACGCTGACCCGGACGAAGACGGCCTCATTATCCACGACGCGGACGCCGAGGACGCGCTGGAAATGGCCGCCTTGAGAGCAACAGAAGCGGCTACTGCGGGCAAGGTTGATTCACCAGTTGCCGATGACGCGGGCGACCCACATCACGTTCGCAGCATGGCTGAGATGATGGCGATCATCGAATCGTTAATTTTCGTTTCCGAAGAACCTCTCAGCACTAAAGCTCTCGCCGATGTGCTCAAGGAAGATCGCGGCTGGATCGAGATGGCTCTGGAAGGATTGGCCGAAGAATTCAATGCGCGAAATGGCGGTCTACACTTGCGCGAACTCGCGGGAGGTTGGCAATTCGCCACGCGCCCCGAACATCACGAGCATGTCCGCGCGTTTCTCAAATCACGCCCCAGCGCCAAGCTCTCGCTCGCTTCTCTGGAAACGCTCGCGGTCATTGCCTACAAGCAGCCGATCACCGTGCCCGAGATTTTAGAGATACGTGGTGTCCAATCGCCTTCAGCCATCAAGACGCTGCTCGACAAACGTTTGATTAAAGCCTGTGGCCGCAAGGAGACTATCGGGCGACCGATGCTCTACGGCACGTCGAAAGAGTTTCTGCTTCAGTTTGGTTTGAAAGATTTATCCGAGTTGCCAAGCATCGAAGACTTTGAGGATTTAGCTGGAGGAGCGTGAAGAGCAGTAATCAGTAGTCAGCTATTAGCGAAAAGCTTTTACTGACCACCGACCACTAACCACTGACCACTGTTTTATGGAAGAGCGTCTTCAAAAATTAATTGCCGCCGCCGGGATCAGCTCGCGTCGTCATGCCGAAGAGATGATCGCGGCGGGCGAGGTGACGGTCAACGGCAAGCTGGTAACAGAACCCGGCACGAAAGCCGATCCTGAGCGCGACCACATCAAGGTGCGCGGTCGCCTCATCAATTCTCTAATTCAAGAGCGCGAGAAGATTTACATTCTGCTCAACAAGCCGCGCGGCTATCTGACCAGCCTCGCAGACCCGGAAGGCCGCCCGCTCGTCGCCGAGCTTGTGCCGCACACACTCGGTCGCCTGCATCCGGTAGGCCGTCTCGACTTCAACACCGAAGGTCTGCTGCTCATGACTAATGACGGCGACTTTACAAACTTCATCACGTCGGCGCGCAATCGCGTGGCGAAAGTTTACGAGGTGAAGGTCAAGGGAGTCCCGCCCGAACCGGCAATCGAGCGCCTGCGGCGCGGCATTAAGCTGGAAGACGGTGTTCGCACCGCGCCAGCCGAGGTTAAGAAAGTTGAAGAGAGTGAGACGAACTCCTGGTTCGAGGTCATCTTGCACGAAGGGCGCAATCAGCAGATCAGGCGAATGTTTGACGCCATCGGCCATTCAGTCACAAAGCTGCGCCGCGTGAGAATCGGATTTCTTTACGATGAACGACTCGCGCCGAAGCAGTGGCGCAGGTTGATGCCCGCGGAAGTCGCACGCTTCATGCGCGGCACTCAAAAAGGGAAGCCACCAGCGAAGAAGAAGTCTTCAGCGAAGACGCCGTTGCAGGCTAAAAAGAGGCCCTCATCGAAAGAGATGTCCCGTGGTGCGGGTAACAGCGGGCGGCGTGGTTAAGGTAGAATAAAGAAGCAATGAATGATGAGTGATGAGGAGAAAGTGCTTTTACTCATCATTCATCAATTTAGATTAAGGGGTATTTATGGAGTTCGAGCTTAACGAAGAACAGCAACAGGTCAAATGGAGTGTGCGCGAGTTTGCCGAAGCGGAGATCGCTCCGCACGTCATGGAGTGGGACGAGTCGCAGCATTTCCCGATTGAGCTGTGGCCGAAGATCGCAGAGCTGGGGCTGACGGGCGTGATCTTCCCGGAGGAGTACGGCGGCGCGGGAATGGGTTATGTCGAGTATGCGACGATCATTGAGGAGCTGTCGCGCGTTGACGGCTCGGTCGGTATCTCCGTCGCGGCGCACAATTCGCTCTGCTCGAACCACATCTACATGTACGGGACTGAGCAGCAGAAGCAGAAGTATCTCGTTCCACTGGCGCAGGGAAAGCATCTCGGTGCGTGGGGACTGACGGAGCCGAGCGCAGGCTCGGACGCTTCAGGCACGCGTACAACCGCTGTCAGGCAAGACGGCGGCTGGATCGTCAATGGCGCGAAGAATTTCATCACGCACGCGATTCACGGCGACACGTGCGTGGCAATGGCTGTGACCGACCGTTCGCAGAAAAGCAAGGGTATCTCCGCATTTATCTTCGAGAAGGGCATGAAAGGTTTTGCTCCATCGAAGAAAGAGAACAAGCTGGGATTGCGCGCCTCTGAGACGGCAAGCGTCATCTTTGAAGATTGTCATGTGGGAGATGAAAACCTACTCGGCGAGGAGGGCAAAGGTTTCGTCGGCGCGATGCAAATTCTCGACGGCGGTCGCATCTCGATTGCCGCGCTCGCGGTCGGCATCGCGCAGGGCGCTTACGAGTCCGCCGTCCGTTACTCGAAAGAGCGAGAGCAGTTTGGCAAGCCCATCTCCGAGTTTCAGGCGATTCAATTCAAGCTGGCTGACATGGCCGTCCAGATCGAGGCCGCGCGCCTCCTGATGTACCGCGCCGCATACCTCAAAGATAATGGCAAGAAGACGACGAAAGAATCTTCAATGGCGAAGCTGTACGCTTCGGAGATGAGCGTGCGCGTCTGTGAGGAAGCGATTCAGATTCACGGCGGATACGGCTATACGAAAGATTATCCGCCCGAGAAATTCTGGCGGGATTCCAAGCTCTGCACCATCGGCGAAGGCACATCAGAAATCCAGCGGATTATCATCGCAAGAGAGCTATTAAAGCAGTGATGAGTGACAAGTGACGAGCGATAAGCAAAACGGCTTTAACTCGTCACTTGCCACTTGCCACTTGTCACTGTCTTATGTCGAGTCCCACACTTATTGAGCGTCTCATTGCGGGTGAGTCCCGGGCTGTGGCTCGTGCGATCTCAAAGGTTGAGGACGGAACGAGTGACGCTGCGGAGTTGATGAAGGCTGTCTTCCCGCGCACGGGGCGGGGGACAATCATCGGTATCACGGGCGCGCCGGGCGCAGGCAAATCTTCGCTCGTTGACAAACTGGCGCTACATTACAGGCGGCAGAAAGAGCGCGT
>JACCVS010000721.1 GCA_013698055.1 Acidobacteriota bacterium | reverse complement strand
GGCTGCGAAGGCACGCCCGTCACAGCCGTCACGCGCCCGCCCCTGTGCGGCCCGATGCCACGCCATTGAAGCGCCTTAAAAAAGCTCTTGTCATAGCCTTGCGGCGATGGTTGCTGCGCTTGTAGAGAAGACTGAAGGATGAATGCGCTGAGAAGTAATGCCAAGGCACTGAGCTGGCGGCGAAGGCTGTATCTCTTTGCCATGTTAAAAACCTTTCAGAAGATTTATGGAAATACAATTGGGAAGCATCCAAGCTAGATAAGAGCAAATAACGATAAAAGCCGCGCTATTCGCGCTCCGGTTGAATGAATTGTTAAATGCAGCATTAGTTGTCAGGCCGCCGGTTGGCATCTATGAATGGCGAGATCGTACGCCGCTGGCGCACTTGGATAATCACCGTCGCAATGATTATCACTACCACAGAAGCGAGAAAGGTACTAAGAGCGAACCGCGCCCCAGGGAGCCTCACGGCCACCTCCGCTGCTGTCGCCGCGACTAGTCCGGCATAAGAGTACGACATGGATCGGTAGTGCCGCTGCACCCACGTCCGCTGCGGTCGTCGTGTCCAAGCTGGCAGTAATCCTGCCGCTAAACTGATAAAGGCAATCACGGAGAGTATGTGAAAGGGGCCGAAGCGTCCGAAAAGCCGATAGATGAGAAATGAGCTGGAGAGTAAGCCAACCATACTCAGAACATATACCCAGCCGAGGCGGCGATGACTCGGCGTGCCCTTGCGTCGGAAGAGCACAGCCCCACCCGCACTTAGCGCCAGCAATCCAAACACAATGTGTGCCACGCCGATAATACTCATGCGAGTAATACGCCCGGCAACCGGTAAAGTTTCTTGACGGCGACATAACTCCCGAATTGAACGGGCGCGCATTCAACGCATCAAGTTTTCAATCCTCTCAGCGAAAGCCCCGCTATTCGCCGCCCCTCCAGTTACTTGTTCGACCCGCCGTTGCTAACAATAATGCTTTGTGCGCTTCCATATATGCCCGCAGCAAATCGTTGATTTTCGTTTGATATCCTTGACCTTGCTTTTTGAATCATTCCAGCACGTCACTGTCCAGGCGCAAAGTCAACTGCGCTTTGCGCGACACGGATTTCAGTCCGCGTCTAACCATCGCGCGAGCAAACATTTCGGCTGGCACTTCCGGCACGTCAGACAAGTCAATGTCTGCGTCTTTGAGCGCATCCACACGCTTCCAATCAGTTTGCGATTTCTCCAAAGTAGTTGATTTCTTCATTTTCCGTTGCCTTTCGCACAGAGATGATACGGATCAGGGCAAAGGGCGAAATATGTTCATACCGCAGCGCCCTCAAAGATTCTCAATCGGCACAGGCTCTACATCGTCGGCAAGCTCGAAACCGAAGATGCGAGAGTAGAAGTAAATCTCGCCGTCGAGGGCGCGCTTGATGTTCTCGGCGCGACGAAAGCCGTGCTGCTCGCCCTCGAACGGAACGTAGGCGACGGGCAAGCCCTTCGCGCGCAGGGCATCAACCATCATCTCGGCCTGATTCGGCAGCACGACCTTGTCTTCCAAGCCCTGAAAGAAGATGACGGGGCACGCGAGACGATCAACGTAGTGAATCGGCGAACGCTCGCGGTAGAGGTCTGCGCGCTCAGGATACGGCCCGATCAGTCCATCAAGATAGCGCGATTCAAACTTGTGCGTCTCCTTCGCCAGCGCCTCGCAATCACTCACGCCGTAGTGGCTCGCGCCTGCTTTGAAGCGGTCGCGGAAGGTCAGAGCGCAGAGCGTCGTGTAGCCGCCCGCGCTGCCGCCCGTGATCATTAAACGATTACCATCAGCTTCACCGCGCTCAACTAAATACTTCGCCCCGTTCGAGCAATCGTCAACGTCAACGATTCCCCAGGTATCTCTGAGTCGCTGTGTGTACTCGCGCCCGTAGCCGGTGCTTCCGCCGTAGTTAACGTCGAGCACGCCGATGCCGCGACTCGTCCAGTATTGAATGCCGAGAGCGAGCGTGGTCGCCGCCGCAGAGGTCGGCCCACCATGACTCTTGACAAGGAGCGGCGGCAACTCTCCTTCCGGCGCAGCGAAATCACGATTGCGCGGCGGATAAAAGAAAGCGTGCGCCGTCTGCCCGTTCTCTGTTGGAAACTCGACCGCCTGCGCGATTGAAAAATAGCCGGGATCAATCTGAAGCTCGTTTGAGCGGCGTAAAGTTTCCGTCACACCCGTCGTCAAATCCAGATGAACGATTGACGCGGGGTTCGTCGGCGAGCCGCCGCGAAACACGGCTCGATCTTTTGAGCATCGCAGGTAGGTGACATCCGTGTAAGGCGTCTCGATTGTTTTGAACTCGCCCGTGCGCGTGTTGAGACTCGCCAGTTGCGAGCTTCCCTTCTCGATGTACGCGCAGATGATGCGCTCTGCGGACTCGACCGCATACATTGACATGCCGAAGACCCATTGAGGCATCCCGAACTCAGCCTGCATCTCGTGCAGCGGCTCAACGCCTTCATCTACTTTCCGGCGATAAAGATTCCACCATCCACTTTGGTCAGAGACGAAGTAAAGCACGCCATCCGGCGACCATTCCGGCTGAAAGATAGATTCTTCGAGTCCGCCTGAAACTTGTTTTGTCTTTGCCAGCGACCCGTCTTCTGCGAACTCTCCGACCCACAATTCCGTTCCATCCCAAGGCATGTTGGGATGATTCCAGGCGAGCCATGCTAACTGCTTCCCATCAGGACTGAGGCGCGGGCTTGAATAGAAATCATTTCCCGAAACGAGAACGCGCGCATCATTGCCGTCTTCCACGTTGATGCTGACGAGAGTGTTGACGGCTTCGCCTCCGCCTGTGTGATCTTCTCGCACACAGATTATGCGCCCGCGCTTGTCGTCAACGATTGGGTCGGCGTAGCGCATCTCGACAACGGGCGTGAGCGGCCCCGGCGGCGAATTCAAAGACTGCTTGTAGAGACGCTGATCGTCGAAGTTTGAGAAATAAATTGTTCCGTCTGCGACCGTGTACTCACCGCCACCATATTCGTGAACGCGTGTCCGCGCGTTGAAGGGCTTGGGCGTCACGTCGGTCGTCTGGCCGTCGGGCGTGTGGCGAACGATGACGTAGCGTCCGCCTTCGGATGGACGCATCTCTATCCAGTAAACATCCTCGCTATCAAGGGCGACCATCCCGACTCCGATTGAGCCTTTGACGATTAAATCCGAAGTGATTGGCGATTTCCAGGAGCCATACGGCGCGATTTGTGTCTCAGGCATAATAGTCGGTCTCCTTCGAGTTGGCAGGGTTTCAGGCGATGATACAGGGAGTTATGCAACTGTCAACGCCCCTGTGTGAGGGCGACGGCGATCTCTGCCGCCACGCGCGCATTGTTTTCCAGCAGCGCGATGTTGGCGCGAAGCGTTGCGCCACCGCTGCGCTCGGCCATGCGCGAGAGCAGAAACGGCGTCAACTCGCGCCCGGCGATCATTTTCTTCTCCGCTTCTGCGAGCGCTTCATCTAAAACTTCCCGCAAATCCTCGGCTGGTATTTCCGCATCTTCCGGAACGGGTACGCAAACAAGCGTCGCGCCTTC
>JACCVS010000710.1 GCA_013698055.1 Acidobacteriota bacterium | reverse complement strand
CTATATCGTTCCCTCTTGTGGCAACAAGCGGACGCAATCGGGCACACTTGCATCAAAGTTAGCGGGTTTAGAGTGGGTTTTCAATGAATAGCCTGTTGTTAAAGTTCGCGACGTTTGTGGCCTCAATTTTGCAATGGAAACGAACAGAACCCCCGGCAACAATTTATTTGCAACAAATTCGGACGGCGAGATTGTTGAATTAAGCTCACCTTAGAAAAAAAGAATATGCCAGAGAGACGAAAAATTATCATTGAGACCGGAGCAGGTTCGGACGAGCCGCTTTCGACGCCGCACTTTGATGTCGAAGCAACCCTGACAGCGCGTCCCGTTGTGCCGCTGGCAGATCAAGAGATTTATCAAAGACCATACGGTAATTATACCGGACGCGCTGACAAACCGTTTTGGAAGCGTCCGGCGCTGCTTGCCTTGATAGTCCTGGTCGCTATCAGTGTCGGCGTCGCGGCAGGACTGGCAATAGGCATTTACAGGAATCGCACCACAGCGGAAACTCCGGTTGCGACCGCACCATCTTCTACGGTGGAAGACGCGAGCGCCGATCAGCAGGTCGTTGAGTCGCCTCAGCCTGCGCCGATGACGCCAGCGCGCGCCACTGTCCCGGATGAGGCGGAAGAGTCGGAGGCGCCGCGGGCTGAGCCGAAAGATGAGCCGCGCGAGCGAACCGCCCGGAATGAGCGGGAAGATAACGACGACGAAGTGAGGCCGCCCGTTGAAGTGAAGCAGCCTGCCGTGCGCGAGAAACAACCCGCCAAAACCGATGATGACAACATCGAAGTTGAGCGCGAGGCAAGGCGAGCGGAGAAGGAACAGAGGCGAGAGGAGCGCAGAGAGGAGCGCAGGGAACGGCGGCGCGGGCGCGATAATGATGAAAACGCCCCGCGCGGGATTGAGCGCGTCGGAAGAGAAGTTGACCGCATCAGAGAAATCTTCGAGGGTCGGCAGCCATAAGACAAGACAAAATTAAAAATGTAAAATGCAAAAGTGAGGACGAAGAGCAAATCTTCCATCCTCACTTTTGCATTTTTAATTTGGATTTTGAATTCAGATGAGTCGTGAGCGCATTGATAAGCTATTGGTCGAGCGCGGGCTGGCATTGTCGCCCGCGAAGGCGCAGGCGCTCGTGATGGCGGGCGTCGTGCTCGTGGGCGACCAGCGCGTCAGCAAGCCTTCGGAGATGTTTAGTGTTGATGCTGCGATTCGCGTTAAGGGAGCTGATGATCCCGCTTCGCGTTATGTCGGGCGCGGTGGTCTGAAGATGGAAGCAGCCCTCAAAGAATTCAAGCTGGACGTTACGGGGCTTGTGTGTCTGGACGTTGGCGCTTCGACCGGAGGGTTTACGGATTGCCTGTTGCAGCACGGCGCGCGCCGCGTCGTAGCAATTGATGTCGGGCATAATCAAATCGACTGGCGCTTGCGAACGGACGCGCGCGTCGAGACGAGAGAGGGCGTCAACGCGCGCTATTTGAAGCCCGATGATTTTGCAGAGAAGTTTGACTTGGCAGTGATGGATGTGTCGTTCATCTCGGCGACGAAGGTGATGCCCGCCATCACACAACTGTTGACGACGGGCGCGTGGCTCGTTACGCTCATCAAGCCACAGTTTGAAGTCGGGCGTGGTGAGGTCGGGCGCGGCGGTATCGTTCATGACGCAACGAAGCACGCGCGCGTGATCGAAGAGGTCAACGAAGCGGCACGCACTCTCGGCTTCAACCTGCGCGGCCTGATCGAATCGCCTGTGCGTGGTGCGGATGGTAATCTCGAGTTTCTCACCCTCTACGAGAAAGGAAGCTCAAATGAGCAGCGATAACATGCGAAACGCTGTTGGGGCTTTTGCTTCAAAGTCAGGTTAACTTTGAAGCTCAATTAGAAAAAACCAATCAGCAATTGTAATCTGCCGGAGATGTTATCAAGCGAGAAGGCTTTTGATGTATGAGAAAAGTAAAGAACACGCAGCGCTCGCCCGGCTTCAGCGTGTTAAGTCCGCTTATCAGAGTTTCATCAAATTGAATTACGAGCACGCGGCGGAGGATTGCGGCACGTGCCCGACGCGCGGCGTTTGCTGCACGGACGCGCATTTCGTCAACGTTCACATCACAAGGCTCGAAGCTGTGGCGATCCGCGAGACGCTCAGGCGCACGCCGCGTC